>NZ_JAKWFH010000020.1:0-119801 GCF_029522185.1 Burkholderia sp. IO2
TGCGAGCCGCGCGCGTGCCGCATCGTCCGCGCCGCGCGCATGCAGCGCCAGCGCGACGCCGGGCGCCGCGAGCCGCCGCGCGAGCGCCGCGCCGATCCCCGACCCCGCGCCGGTGATCAGCGCGATCCGGGCGACGTGCGCGGCGCGTGCGTTCACGCGGCGACCTTGTCGTCGCTGCTCACGCGCTCGACGTTGATCGTGCCGACGTGGAACGCGGCCAGCGATTCGCGGTGCGCGATGCTGACGATCGCGGCCTTCGGCAGCCGTTCGGCGAACAGGTGATAGAGGCGGGCTTCGTTGTCGGCGTCGAGCGCGCTGGTCGCCTCGTCGAGGAACAGGAAGTCGGGCTTGTGCAGCAGCACGCGCGCGCCGGCCAGACGCTGCTGTTCGCCCGGCGACAGCACGCGGGTCCAGTGCGCGGTTTCGTCGAGGCGCTCGACGTAATCCTCGAGACGGCACGCGCGCAGCGCATCGCGGCATGCTTCGTCGCTGAACGTGTCGGGCGTCGCCGGGTAGGTGAGCGCGGCCTTCAGCGTGCCGATCGGCAAATAGCTGGTTTGCGGCACGAACATCATCCGCGCACCGACCGGCGCGTCGATCGCGCCGTCGCCGAACGGCCACAGCCCCGCGAGCGCGCGCATGAACGTGCTCTTGCCGGAACCGGACTTGCCGACCACGAGCCAGCGCGAGCCGGGCTCGATCGTGACGTCGCCGATGTTCGCGAGCGCGTTGCCGTTCGGCAGCGCGAGCTTGAGCGACGACGTGGACAGCTTCGCGGCGTCGATGTAGTGCAGGTTGATGCCGCCGTGCTCGGTCGCGGGCGACAGGCTTTCCTTCAGGTGCGACGTGCCCATCACGCGCTTGAATTCGCGCAGACGGTTGACGGTGGCGCGCCATTCGACGAGGGTCGAGTAGCTGTTGATGAACCACGAGAACGAATCGCTGACGGTGCCGAACGCGGACGAGATCTGCATCAGCACGCCGAACGAGAACGCACCGGCAAAGTAGCGCGGCGCGGCGACGACGAGCGGGAAGATGATCGCGATCTGCCCGTAGAAGCTCAGCACGAACGTGAGCCGCTTCGTGTACTTCATCACGCGCCACCAGTTGTCGCGGATGCGCATGAAGAGGCTCTGCGCGTTGCCGGCCTCGGTCTTCTCGCCGTCGTAGAACGCGATCTGCTCGGCGTTCTCGCGCACGCGGATCAGCCCGAAGCGGAAATCGGCCTCGACGCGCTGCTGCTGGTAGTTGATCGACACGAGCGGATGACCGACCTTCTGGATGATCAGCGAGCCGATCACCGCGTACAGCGCGGCCGCCCACACCATGTAGCCGGGAATCGCGATCGGCGTCGCGCCGAGCGTGAACGTCAGCGCGCCGGCGAGCGACCACAGGATCGTGATGAACGACACGAGCGTGACGACCGTCGACAGCAGGTCGAGCGACAGCGCGAGCGTCGTGGTCGCGAACGACTGGAGGTCGTCGGTGATCCGCTGGTCGGGGTTGTCGGCGAGGCGGTCACGCTCGATCCGGTAGAACGCGCGATCGCCGAGCCACTGGCCGAGAAAGCGGTCGGTGAGCCACTGGCGCCAGCGGAAGCCGAGCATCTGGCGCAGGTAGCGGCCGTAGACGGCGAGGATGATGAAGCCGAACGCGAGCGCGGAGAACTGCATCAGCAGGTTCGGGAAGTCGTGGACGTCCTTCGACTGCAGCGCGTTGTAGAACTGCGCGTTCCACTTGTTCAGCTTGACGTTGATCCAGACCACGCAGAGGTTGATCGCGATGATCGTGACCAGCAACCCCCACGCGATTTTCCATTCGGACGATACCCAGTAGGGCTTGATGAGGCTCCATGCGGATACCGGGCGCTCGTCCTGCGGCGCGTCGGAGGCGGAGCGGACGGGATCGATCGATTGGGTCATGTGCTTCCTGATGATGAGCCGGCGCGCGGGCCGGGCGAAACCGGGCGCGCGCCGCGATACGGCATGCCGGGGCGCGGCGCCGACGGACGGCGGGCGTCCGGATGGTCGCCCGTGCGTCTTAAACGGCACTTAAAAACCGGCGGTGACGCGGCAACCGGCCGCTCGCGCGGCCGGCCTGCGGGCATTGTGCCAGAGCGGCGCGGCGCGCCGGCGAATTTGCCGCAAGGGGGACAGTTTGCGGCGCTTTCCGCTTTTATGGTCTAATGGCCGACGACGAAACAGGGGTGCTTCGTGGCGCGGCCGGCAGATGTTCCGGGCAGCGCGGCGAGGCTGAGAAAGACCCTTCGCACCCGATCCGGGTAATACCGGCGAGGGAAGTTTCTGATCCCGCCGGGCCGCGCTGGCCGCCATCCCACATGGTCAGCGCCCGAGTCCCGCCCGGCCGGCCTTTGCTGCCGGTTTCGTCCTTTTGGGTACGCGCATTGCGCGTTACGGAAGGAATGATGACCGCACAATCTTCAGTCTTTTGCATGGTTCCCGGCCCGATGTCGCGTGCGTTCGCATGCGGTGGCGCGTGCACGTCGACGCTCGTCGCGCGTGACCGCGCGGAGGGCGCGCGATGAACGTCCGGGATGCACGACCCGATTTCGCGGTACTCGGCGGCGGCCTCGCCGGCCGCCTGATCGCGTGGCGGCTCGCGGGTGACGGGCATCGCGTCGCGCTCTACGAGCGCGGCGGGCCGGACGGCGAGCAGTCGGCCGCGTGGATCGCGGCCGCGATGCTCGCGCCGCTCGCGGAAGCGGCGAGCGCGGAGCTGCTGATCACCGAGCTCGGCGCCGCGTCGCTCGCGCGCTGGCCGCAGTGGCTCGCGGAACTGCCCGAACCCGTCTTCTTCCAGCATCGCGGCACGCTCGTCGTCTGGCATCACGCGGACCGCGCGGAGGCGCCGCTGTTCGAGCGGCGCGTGCGCGCGAACGCGCCGGCCGAGTTGTTCGACGGCGGTTTCGTGACGCTGGCCGGTGCGCAGGTCGACGCGGCCGAACCCGCGCTCGCGGGCCGCTTCGCGCGCGGGCTGATGCTGCCGCGCGAAGGCCAGCTCGACAACCGCCAGGCGCTGCGCGCGCTCGCCGCGGGCCTCGCCGAACGCGGCGTCGCGCTGCACTGGCACGCGGCGGTCGACGACGCGAACCTGCCCGCCGCGCATGTCACGATCGATTGTCGCGGGCTCGGCGCGAAACCCGCGCTGCCCGCGTTGCGCGGCATCCGCGGCGAAGTCGCGCGCGTGCACGCGCCCGGCATCGGGCTCACGCGGCCCGTGCGGCTGCTGCATCCGCGCTACCCGCTGTACATCGCACCGAAGCAGGACGATCTCTATGTGATCGGCGCGACCGAGGTGGAGGGCGAGGACATGTCGCCCGTGAGCGTGCGTTCCGCGCTCGAACTGCTGAGCGCGGCGTTCTCCGTGCATCCGGCGTTCGGCGAAGCGCGCATCCTCGAACTCAACGCGCAGTGCCGGCCGACGCTGCCCGATCATCGTCCGGCGGTGATCTGGGACGGCGCATCGACGCTCGCCGTCAACGGCCTGTACCGGCACGGCTTCATGATCGCGCCGGAAGTCGCGCAGGCGGCCGTCGCGTGCGCGCAGGCCGCGCTCGGCGGCACGCTCGGCGATCCCGACGCATTTGCCGCATGGCGCGCCACCGCGCGCTGGCCGACGCTTCTCCATCACCGCAACGACGCGCACCAGCCGGCCTGACGCGCGCCGCCGACCGAATTCGACCCAGCCTCATGGATATCCAGATCAATCAACAGACCCTGACGTTGCCCGACGGCGCGACGGTGGCCGACGCGCTCGCCGCGTACGGCGCGCGTCCGCCGTACGCGGTGGCGCTGAACGGCAATTTCGTCGCGCGTACGCAGCATGCGGCGCGCGCGCTCGCGGCGGGCGACCGGCTCGACGTCGTGCACCCCGTCGCGGGCGGCTGAGCGCCGCCGGTTCGTCCCCGCTCTTCCAGGAAAACGACATGACGTCCCCCACCTCCGCCGACACGCTGACGCTGTACGGCGAAACCTTCGCAAGCCGCGTGCTGCTCGGCACGTCGCGCTATCCGTCGCTGCAGTCGCTGTCCGATTCGATCGCCGCGTCGCGCCCCGGGATGGTGACGGTCGCGCTGCGCCGCCAGATGACGGGCGGCACGGCCGAAGCCGGCTTCTTCGACCTGCTCAAGCGCCACGCGGTGCCGCTGCTGCCGAACACGGCCGGCTGCCAGACCGTCGCCGAAGCCGTGACCACCGCGCACATGGCGCGCGAGGTCTTCGGCACCGACTGGATCAAGCTCGAGCTGATCGGCGACGACTACACGCTGCAGCCCGACCCGGTCGGGCTGATCGATGCCGCCGCGCAACTGGTCAAGGACGGGTTCAAGGTGCTGCCGTACTGCACCGAGGATCTCGTGATCGGCCGGCGCCTGCTCGACGTCGGCTGTGAGGCGCTGATGCCGTGGGGCGCGCCGATCGGCACCGGCAAGGGCGTCGTGAATCCGTACGGCCTGCGCGTGCTGCGCGAACGGCTGCCGGACGTGCCGCTGATCGTCGACGCGGGGCTCGGCGTGCCGTCGCACGCGTGCCAGGTGATGGAGTGGGGTTTCGACGGCGTGCTGCTGAATACGGCCGTGTCGCAGGCGACGCACCCGGAGATCATGGCGCGCGCGTTTGCGCAGGGCGTCGAGGCCGGCCGTGCCGCGTATCTCGCCGGCCCGATGGATGCGCGCGAAACCGCGCACGCGAGCACGCCGGTCGTCGGGATGCCGTTCTGGCACCAAGACGGAGGCGGCGCATGAGCGCGCGCTTCGCCGATGCGTTCTGGCCGCCGGCCGACGAGCTGGCCGAAGCGGCCGAGCGGATTCGCGCGCGGCTCGGCGACTGGCCGGACGGCGCGGCGCCGTGGCGGCTCTGCGTGGCGGCGCCCGACGTGCCGGCCGATGGCGACGTGCTGATCGTGTCGGCCGGCGATCGCGCCGCGCAGGCGCGTGCGTCGGCCGTGTCGCGGCCAGCGTCGCCCGATGCGGTGGCGATCGAATTCGACGAGCGCAGCGCCGTGCTGCATGCGGCGGGCGTGCGCTACGCGCTGGACGCCGCGCATCCGCTCGCGGACGACTGGATCGCGGCGCTTGCCGCATTCCTCGATTGCGGCTTCGCACCGGTCGACGCGCTGGTTCTCGCGCTGGCGTGGCGCGACGGCGACGAGACGCACGCCGCCGACGCATGGCCGGTCGATGCCGAGCGATTCCCGTGCGTCGCCGGGCTGCCGCCCGCGCCGGAGCCGGCGTTCCCGCCGTGCCCCGCGCAACTCGGCCTCTATCCGGTCGTGCCGAGCGCCGAATGGGTCGAACGCGTACTCGATGGCGGCGCGCGAACCGTGCAATTGCGCGTGAAAGATGCGACGCCGGACGCACTCCGTCAAGAAATCGCGCGCGCGGTCGCGGCCGGGCGCCGCTATCCCGATGCGCGCGTGTTCATCAACGATCACTGGCAGATCGCCGCAGAAGAGGGGGCGTACGGGGTACATCTCGGTCAGGAGGACCTCGAAACGGCCGATCTGGCCGCGATCGCGCGCGCGGGCCTGCGGCTCGGACTGTCGAGCCACGGTTATTACGAGATGTTGCGGGCGCTGCACGAACGGCCGAGCTACCTCGCGCTCGGCCCCGTGTACGCGACCGCGACCAAGGCCGTCGCCGCGCCGCCGCAGGGTTTGGCGCGGATTGCCCGCTACGCGCGCTTCGCCGGCGCGCGGGCGCCGCTGGTCGCGATCGGTGGGGTGGGGCTCGACGCGCTGCCGGCCGTGCTGGCGACGGGCGTCGGCAGCGTCGCGGTGGTCAGCGCGGTCACGGGCGCGGCCGACTATCGGACGGCGCTTATTGCACTGCAGCAGTGCTTTGCCGGACAATTTGACAATCGTTGACCGGAGGGCCCGGAACGGCGTCACGACATCATTCCAATGCAGGCCCTATAATTCGGCGTTCTGCGTAAAAGGACTGTCAGCTCCGTGAGCCCCACTCCTACCGAGACCCTGCTGGAACTTCGCGACGTCGACTTTGGCTACGGCGACCGCCTCGTCCTGTCCAACCTGAACCTGCGCTTCGGGCGCGGGCAGGTCGTCGCGGTCATGGGCGGCTCGGGTTGCGGCAAGACCACCGTGCTGCGCCTGATCGGCGGCCTCGTGCGCGCACGCCGCGGCCAGGTGCTGTTCGACGGCGCCGATGTCGGCGCGCAAACGCGCGACGGGCTGTATGCGTTGCGCCGCAAGATGGGCATGCTGTTCCAGTTCGGCGCGTTGTTTACCGACATGTCGGTGTTCGAGAACGTCGCGTTCGCGCTGCGCGAACATACCGATCTGCCCGAAGACCTGATCCGCGACCTCGTGCTGATGAAGCTCAACGCGGTCGGGCTGCGCGGCGCGCGCGACCTGATGCCGTCCGAGGTGTCGGGCGGGATGGCGCGCCGCATCGCGCTGGCACGCGCGATCGCGCTCGATCCGCAGCTCATCATGTACGACGAGCCGTTCGCGGGCCTCGATCCGATCTCGCTCGGCATCACCGCGAACCTGATCCGCACGCTGAACCAGGCGCTCGGCGCGACGTCGATCCTCGTCACGCACGACGTGCCGGAATCGTTCGCGATCGCCGATTACGTGTATTTTCTGGCCAATGGCGGTGTACTCGCGCAGGGTACGCCCGACGAGCTGCGCGCGTCGACCGATCCGAGCGTGCGGCAATTCATCGACGGCGCGCCGGACGGCCCGTTCAAATTTCATTACACGAGCCCGCCGCTCGCGGCGGATTTCGGGCTCGGCGGAGGGCGCGCATGATCAGCGCGATCGGACGTTACGTCATCGGCGGCCTCGAGCGTGCGGGCTACGGCACGCGCCTGTTCGTGCGCCTCGTGCTGGAATTCTTCCCGCTGCTGCGCCGGCCGCGGCTGGTCACGAAGCAGATCCACTTCCTCGGCAACTATTCGTTCGTGATCATCGCCGTGTCGGGGCTGTTCGTCGGCTTCGTGCTCGGGCTGCAGGGCTATTACACGCTGAACCGCTACGGTTCCGAGCAGGCGCTCGGCCTGCTGGTCGCGCTGTCGCTCGTGCGCGAGCTCGGGCCGGTCGTCACCGCGCTGCTGTTCGCGGGCCGCGCGGGCACGTCGCTCACGGCCGAGATCGGCCTGATGAAGGCCGGCGAGCAGCTCACCGCGCTCGAGATGATGGCGGTCGACCCGATCAAGAACGTGATCGCGCCGCGCATGTGGGCGGGCATCATCGCGATGCCGCTGCTGGCCGCGATCTTCAACGCGGTCGGCGTGCTCGGCGGTTATTTCGTCGGCGTCGTGCTGATCGGCGTCGATCCGGGCGCGTTCTGGTCGCAGATGCAGGGCGGGGTCCAGGTCTGGGCCGACGTCGGCAACGGCGTGATCAAGAGCATCGTGTTCGGCTTCGCCGTGACCTTCATTGCGCTGTACCAGGGGTATGAAGCGAAGCCCACGCCCGAGGGCGTGTCGCGCGCGACCACCAAGACGGTCGTGTTCGCGTCGCTCGCCGTACTCGGCCTCGATTTCCTGCTGACCGCGCTGATGTTCAGCTAAGCCTCAGCCAAGCCAAATTTTGGGATGACGATGAAAAAGACTGCTCTCGACTTCTGGGTCGGCCTGTTCGTGGTGGTGGGCTTCCTTGCGGTGCTGTTCCTGGCGCTGAAGGTCGGCAACATGAGCTCGCTGTCGTTTCAGCCGACCTACTCGGTGAGAATGAAATTCGACAATATCGGCGGGCTGAAGCCGCGCGCGGCCGTGAAGAGCGCCGGCGTCGTGGTCGGCCGCGTGAAGTCGATCGGCTTCGACACGAACACGTACCAGGCGCTCGTCACGATCGACGTCGACGGCCAGTACCAATTCCCGAAGGATTCGTCGGCGAAGATCCTGACGTCGGGCCTGCTCGGCGAGCAATATATCGGCCTCGATCCGGGCGGCGACACCGAAATGCTGAAGGCGGGCGATACGATCACGATGACGCAATCGGCGATCGTGCTCGAGAACCTGATCGGCCAGTTCCTGTACAGCAAGGCCGCCGATGCGGGCGGTGCGAAGCCGGCAGCCGGCGCATCGGCCGCGCCGGCCGCGCCTGCGCCGGTGGCGGTGCCGGCGTCGGCGGTGTCCGGTTCAGCCGGCCAATAACCACACGAGAGAAAACAAGAGGGTAATGACCATGCACACGATCCGCATCAGGCACGCCGCGCTGGCGGTAGCGGCAGTCGCCGCGTTGAGCGGCTGCGCGACCGTGCAGACGCCGACCAAGGGCGATCCGCTCGAAGGCTTCAACCGGACGATGTACAAGTTCAACGACACGGTCGACACGTACGCGCTGAAACCGGTCGCGAAGGGCTACCAGTACGTGGTGCCGCAGCCGGTGCGCGACAGCGTGACGAACTTCTTCTCGAACATCGGCGACGTCTACATCGCGGCGAACAACATCGTGCAGCTGCGCATCGCGGACGGCGTCGGCGACATCATGCGCGTCGTGATCAACACGGTGTTCGGCGTCGGCGGTCTGTTCGACGTCGCGACGATCGCGAAGCTGCCGAAGCACACGGCCGACTTCGGGATCACGATGGGCCGCTACGGCATGCCGTCGGGCCCGTATCTCGTGCTGCCGCTGCTCGGCCCGAGCACGCTGCGTGACACGGCCGGCCTCGGCGTCGACTACGTCGGCAACCCGCTTACCTACGTGAAGCCGGATGGCCTGAGCTGGGGCCTGTTCGGCGTGAACCTCGTCAACACGCGTGCGAACCTGCTCGGCGCGGGCGACGTGCTGGACGCCGCGGCGCTCGACAAGTATTCGTTCGTGCGCAACGCGTACCTGCAGCGCCGTCAGGCGCTGATCAGCAACGCCCGCGGCGAGGCCGCCGTAACGTCGAACAACGACGCGCTGCCGAAGTACGACCTGCCGGAAGACGGCGCGGCACCGGCGGCAGCCGGCGCGGCCGGTACCGCGGGTGCGGCGGCGGTGGGCGGTGCGGCGCCGGCGGGCGCATCGGGCGCGGCGGTTGCTGCGCCGGCGTCGGGCACGGCCGAATCGCCGAACCCGGCCAGCGAGACGAACGTGCCGGCGATGCAGGTGGCGCCGCCGTCGCCGGGCGGGTTCCGGTTCCCGAGCATCCGGCTGCACTGACGGACTTACATTCGTTACAGCCGGAAACGATTCAGTCGGTAGCGTACGCGAACTTGCGCGTAAGCTACCTGCTCCAACCTTCGCATCGACTCATTCATGCAGGCCACTATGATGAAAAAACTGTTCCTGATCCCCGTTTTCGCGGCGCTGTTCTCGTTCGGCAGCGCAGCTCACGCGCAAGTCGACCAGTCGAACCCGCAGGCGCTGATCAAGACGGCGACGCAGCAGGTGCTCGACGAAGTCAAGCAGCAGACGATCAAGCAGGGCGACACCAACCGCATCATCTCGATCGTCAACAAGGACATCCTGCCGTACACCGATTTCCGCCGCACCACGCAGCTCGCGATGGGCCGCAACTGGCGCACGGCGACGGCCGAGCAGCAACAGCAGGTTCAGGAGCAGTTCAAGCTGCTGCTGATCCGCACGTATTCGGGCGCGCTCGCGCAGCTGAAGCCGGACCAGCAGATCCAGTACCCGCCGTT
The DNA here is from genome assembly GCF_029522185.1 of Burkholderia sp. IO2. NCBI lineage: Bacteria > Pseudomonadati > Pseudomonadota > Betaproteobacteria > Burkholderiales > Burkholderiaceae > Burkholderia > Burkholderia sp. IO2. The sequence continues at coordinate 9,615 of NZ_JAKWFH010000020.1, forward strand.
CCGTGCGGATCCGGCCGATACCGACGTCGTGGTCAAGACGGTCGCGATGAACAACGGCCAGCCGGTCCAGATCGATTACCGCCTGTACAAGACGGCGAACGGCTGGAAGGTGTATGACCTGAACGTGCTCGGCGCATGGCTGATCCAGACCTACCAGCAGCAGTTCAACGAGAAGATCCAGCAAAGCGGCGTGGAAGGGCTGATCCAGTTCCTGACGCAGCGCAACCAGCAACTTGCCGCCGGCAAGCAAGCGTCGTGAGCGGCTTCGAAGCCGGCTCCTCGCTGACCGTCGCGAGCGCGAAGTCCGCGCTCGCGGCCGGTCTTGCGCGCATCGGTGCGGGCGCAACCGCCGTCGATTGCGCGGCGCTGACGCAGTTCGACTCGTCCGCGCTCGCCGTGCTGCTCGCATGGCAACGTGCCGCCAAAGCGCGCGGCGCGACCCTCGACATCCTCAATCTCCCTCCGAAGCTCGCCAGCCTCGCGCACGCCTACGGCGTCGACGCGCTCATCGAAGGCACCGGGCGACATTGATCCTGTCCGACCGAAGCCTGCCGCGCCAGCCGGCGCGCGCATGCTTCAGGCCGCGCGCCCTCGGCGCCGGCTCCCCCAGCCGGTTTGCCCTATAATCAAGCGTTTTGCGGGGCAGCCAATCGGCGTCCGGCCCCCATTTTCTTTCGCAGCAAGCACAGAATAGGCGTCGCGGCCCTGGCGTCGCGCACAGTCATGTCAGCCATAGAAATCCGTCACGTCAAGAAGCGCTACAAGTCGCTTCAGGCGCTCAAGGGCGTCAGCCTGTCGGTCGAGGAAGGCGAGTTTTTCGGTCTGCTCGGCCCCAACGGCGCAGGCAAGACCACGCTCATCAGTATCCTCGCCGGGCTCGCCCGGGCCGACGAAGGCAGTATCTCGGTGCGCGGTCACGACGTCGTCCAGGACTTCCGCAATGCGCGCCGCGCGCTCGGCGTCGTGCCGCAGGAACTCGTTTTCGACCCGTTCTTCACCGTCCGCGAGACGCTGCGGATCCAGTCCGGCTACTTCGGGCTGCGCCGCAACGACGACTGGATCGATGAAGTGATGGCCAATCTCGATCTCACCGAGAAAGCCGACGCGAACATGCGCGCGCTGTCGGGCGGGATGAAGCGCCGCGTGCTCGTCGCGCAGGCGCTCGTGCACCGGCCGCCGGTGATCGTGCTCGACGAGCCGACCGCCGGCGTCGACGTCGAATTGCGCCAGACGCTGTGGAAATTCATCTCGCGCCTGAACCGCGAGGGTCACACGATCGTGCTGACCACCCATTACCTCGAGGAAGCCGAGTCGCTGTGCGACCGCATCGCGATGCTGCGCCGGGGCGAAGTCGTCGCGCTCGACCGCACCGACGCGCTGCTGCGCCGGTTCGCGGGCCTGCAACTGTATCTGCGGTTCGCGACCGGTGCGCTGCCGGCCGAGCTGCGCGGGCTGGAGACCGATCCGGCCGCGCGCGCGCCGGGCGAGCACCTGCTGCGTCTCGGGAGCTACGACGAGGTCGAACGCATCCTCGCGCAATGCCGCGCGGCCGGCTGCACGTTCGACGAGATCGAGGTCCGCAAGGCCGACCTCGAGGATGTGTTCGTCCAGGTGATGAACGGGGCCGAGGTGATCGAGGGGCTGGCATGAATCAACACTCCCCACGCGAACTGCGTTCGCTGACGTCCGAGGGGACGGCCCGGCGCGTGCCGGGCAGCGGGTTTCGCACGCTGTTCTACAAGGAACTGCTGCGTTTCTGGAAGGTGTCGTTCCAGACGGTGCTCGCGCCGATCGTCACCGCGCTGCTGTATCTGACGATCTTCGGCCACGCGCTGTCGGGCCGCGTCGAGGTCTATCCGGGCGTCGAGTACGTGAGCTTTCTCGTGCCGGGCCTCGTGATGATGAGCGTGCTGCAGAACGCGTTCGCGAACAGCTCGTCGTCGCTGATCCAGTCGAAGATCACCGGCAACCTCGTGTTCATGCTGCTGCCGCCGCTGTCGTACCGCGACATCTTCGGCGCGTACGTGCTCGCGTCCGTGGTGCGCGGGCTCGCGGTCGGCACCGGCGTGTTCGTCGTGACGATCTGGTTTATCCCGATGCACTTCGCGGCGCCGCTGTTCATCATTGCGTTCGCGCTGCTCGGCTCGGCGATCCTCGGCACGCTCGGCCTGATCGCCGGGATCTGGGCCGAGAAGTTCGACCAGCTCGCCGCGTTCCAGAACTTCCTGATCATGCCGCTGACGTTCCTGTCCGGCGTGTTCTATTCGACGCATTCGCTGCCGCCCGTGTGGCGCGAAGTGTCGCGTCTCAACCCGTTTTTCTACATGATCAACGGCTTCCGTTTCGGGTTCTTCGGCGCGTCCGACATCAACCCGTTCGCGAGCCTCGCGATCGTCACCGGTTTCTTCGTGCTGCTCGCGCTGATCGCGATGCGGCTGCTCGCGACCGGCTACAAACTGCGTCATTGATATCGACAGGCCGCGGCCGCCCCAGGGCGGCGCGCGCCGACAGGAGCCTTACACCATGTTGCCGACTCCCGAACAGGTCAAGCAATACATCGCCGGCGGTCTCGCCTGCACGCATCTGGAAGTCGAAGGCGACGGCCAGCATTTCTTCGCGACGATCGTGTCGGCGGCCTTCGAAGGCAAGCGGCCGATCCAGCGGCACCAGCTCGTCTATGCGGCGCTCGGCGATCGCATGAAGCAGGAAATTCACGCGCTCAGCATGAAGACGCTGACGCCCGCCGAATGGCAGAACGCATAAACGGAAATCACTGAGTGCAAGTCACCGTCAACGAGCGCGACGCCGTCCAGAGCGTCGCCACGGCACACCCGGCCGCCAACGGGGAATCGCAGGGACAGGGGATGGACAAACTCGCGATCGAAGGCGGTCGCCGCCTGTCCGGCGAGATCGTCGTGTCGGGCGCGAAGAACGCCGCGCTGCCGATCCTGTGCGCGGGTCTGCTCACCGCCGACCCGGTCGATCTCGACAACGTGCCGAACCTGAAGGACGTGCGCACGACGCTGAAGGTGCTGAACCAGATGGGCGTGAAGAGCGAGACCGACGGCTGCCGCGTGCAGCTCGACGCGTCGCGCGTCGACAACCTCGTCGCGCCGTACGAGCTCGTGAAGACGATGCGCGCGTCGATCCTCGTGCTCGGACCGCTGCTCGCGCGTTTCGGCGAGGCGAAGGTGTCGCTGCCGGGCGGCTGCGCGATCGGCGCGCGACCGGTCGACCAGCACATCAAGGGCCTGCAGGCGATGGGCGCCGAGATCAGCATCGAGCACGGCTTCATCGAGGCGCGCGCGAAGCGCCTGAAGGGCGCGCGCATCGTGACCGACATGATCACGGTGACGGGCACGGAAAACCTGCTGATGGCCGCGACGCTCGCCGACGGCGAGACGGTGATCGAAAACGCCGCGCGCGAGCCGGAAGTGAGCGATCTCGCACACTTGCTGGTCGCGATGGGCGCGAAAATCGACGGCATCGGCACCGATCGCCTCGTGATCCAGGGCGTCGAGCGGCTGCACGGCGCGCGTCATGCGGTGATCCCCGACCGGATCGAGGCCGGCACGTTCCTGTGCGCGGTCGCGGCGGCCGGCGGCGACGTGATGCTGACGGGCGTGCGCCCGCACATCCTCGACGCGGTGATCGACAAGCTGCGCGAAGCCGGCGTGTCGATCGAGGAAGGCGACAGCTGGCTGCGCGTGAAGATGGATCGCCGCCCGTCGGCGGTGACGATCCGCACGTCGGAATACCCGGCGTTCCCGACCGACATGCAGGCGCAGTTCATGGCCCTCAATACGGTCGCGACGGGCACCGCGCAGGTCGTCGAGACCATTTTCGAGAACCGCTTCATGCATGTGCAGGAGCTGAACCGGCTCGGCGCGAACATCACGATCGACGGCAACACGGCGCTCGTGACGGGCGTCGACAAGCTGTCGGGCGCGAACGTGATGGCGACCGACCTGCGTGCGTCGGCGAGCCTCGTGATCGCCGGGCTGCGCGCCGACGGCGAAACGCTCGTCGACCGCATCTATCACCTGGACCGCGGTTACGACCGCATGGAAGCCAAACTGACCGCCGTCGGCGCGAACGTGCGCCGCCTTTCCGGGAGCCAAGCATGACCGCGCCGCTGACCCTCGCCCTGTCGAAGGGCCGGATTTTCGAGGAAACCCTGCCGCTGCTGGCCGCCGCCGGCGTGCAGGTGGCCGAGGACCCGGAAACGTCGCGCAAGCTGATCCTGCCGACGACCGATCCGAACCTGCGCGTGATCATCGTGCGCGCGAGCGACGTGCCGACCTACGTCGAATACGGCGCGGCCGATTTCGGCGTGGCCGGCAAGGACGTGCTGGTCGAGCACGGCGGCTCGGGCCTGTACCAGCCGATCGATCTGAACATTGCGCGCTGCCGGATGTCGGTGGCCGTGCCGGCCGGTTTCGACTACGCGAACGCAGTGCGCCAGGGCGCGCGCCTGCGGGTCGCGACCAAGTACGTCGAAACGGCGCGCGAACACTTTGCCGCGAAGGGCGTGCACGTCGACCTGATCAAGCTGTACGGCTCGATGGAGCTCGCGCCGCTGGTCGGGCTGGCCGACGCGATCGTCGACCTCGTCAGCTCGGGCGGCACGCTGAAGGCGAACAATCTGGTCGAGGTCGAGGAGATCATGGCGATCTCGTCGCGCCTCGTCGTGAACCAGGCCGCGCTGAAGCTGAAGCGCGCGGCGCTCAAGCCGATCCTCGACGCGTTCGAACGCGCGTCGCAGAATGGCGGTTGAGCGCATCACCGTAACGGAACTCCCATGTCCATCACCATCCGCAAGCTCGATTCGACGAACGAAGGCTTCGGCGCCGCGCTGCGCGCCGTGCTCGCGTTCGAGGCGAGCGAAGACGAAGCGATCGAGCAATCGGTCGCGAAGATCCTCGCCGACGTGAAGTCGCGCGGCGACGCCGCGGTGCTCGAGTACACGAACCGCTTCGACCGGCTGAGCGCGAACAGCGTCGCCGCGCTCGAATTGCCGCAGGACGCGCTGCAGACGGCGCTCGACGGCCTCGCGCCGAAGGCGCGCGCGGCGCTGGAAGCGGCCGCGGCGCGGGTGCGCGCGTACCACGAGAAGCAGAAGATCGAGTGCGGCACGCATAGCTGGCAGTACACGGAAAGCGACGGCACGGTGCTCGGCCAGAAGGTCACGCCGCTCGACCGCGTCGGCCTGTACGTGCCGGGCGGCAAGGCCGCGTATCCGTCGTCGGTGCTGATGAACGCGATTCCCGCGCGCGTTGCGGGGGTCGGCGAGATCGTGATGGTCGTGCCGACGCCGGACGGCGTGAAGAACGACCTCGTGCTGGCCGCAGCGCTGCTCGGCGGCGTCGATCGCGTGTTCACGATCGGCGGCGCGCAGGCGGTCGGCGCGCTCGCATACGGCACCGAGACGGTGCCGGCCGTCGACAAGATCTGCGGCCCCGGCAACGCGTACGTCGCGTCGGCGAAGCGCCGCGTGTTCGGCACGGTCGGCATCGACATGATCGCCGGGCCGTCGGAAATCCTCGTGCTGTGCGACGGCACGACCGATCCGAACTGGGTCGCGATGGACCTGTTCTCGCAGGCCGAGCACGACGAACTCGCGCAGTCGATCCTGCTGTGCCCGGACGGTGCGTTCCTCGATCGCGTCGAAAAGGCGATCGACGAGCTGCTGCCGACGATGCCGCGCCAGGACGTGATCCGCGCGTCGCTCGAGGGCCGCGGCGCACTGATCAAGGTGCGCGACATGGCCGAGGCGTGCCGGATCGCCAACGACATCGCGCCGGAACACCTCGAAATCTCGGCGCTGGAGCCGCAGCAATGGGGCCAGCAGATCCGCCACGCGGGCGCGATCTTCCTCGGCCGCTACACGAGCGAGAGCCTCGGCGACTACTGCGCCGGCCCGAACCACGTGCTGCCGACATCGCGCACCGCGCGCTTCTCGTCGCCGCTCGGCGTGTACGACTTCATCAAGCGCTCGAGCCTGATCGAGGTCAGCGCGGAAGGCGCGCAGACGCTCGGCGAGATCGCGTCCGAGCTCGCCTACGGCGAAGGGCTGCAGGCGCACGCAAGGAGCGCCGAGTTCCGGATGAAGGGCTGACCGCGCATTTTTGGAGCGGGGCAGGAGACGAGTGCAGGGCGGCAGCCGCCGCCCTGCCGACCCTTTGACGCCGGCGCGACGCACGCCGGCTTGAGACCATGACGACGCCACAAGACATCATCCGCCGCGACGTGCTCGCGATGACCAGCTATCCGGTGCCGGACGCGAGCGGGTTCGTGAAGCTCGACGCGATGGAGAACCCGTATCCGCTGCCGGCGCCGCTCGCCGCGGCGCTCGGCGAGCGGCTCGCGCAGGTCGCGCTGAACCGCTACCCGGCGCCGCGCCCGGCCGCGCTGCTCGACAAGCTGCGCCACGCGATGCGCGTGCCGGCCGGCTGCGACGTGCTGCTCGGCAACGGTTCCGACGAAATCATCAGCATGATCTCGGTCGCGTGCGCGCAGCCGGGCGCGAAGGTGCTCGCACCGGTGCCGGGCTTCGTGATGTACGAACTGTCGGCGAAGTTCGCGCAGCTCGAATTCGTCGGCGTGCCGCTGCAGGCCGACCTGACGCTCGACGTCGACGCGATGCTCGCGGCGATCGCCGAGCACCGGCCGGCGATCGTCTATCTCGCGTACCCGAACAACCCGACCGGCACGCTGTACGACGATGCCGACATCGAACGGATCGTCGCGGCCGCGTGCCACAGCCTGATCGTGATCGACGAGGCGTACCAGCCGTTCGCCGAGCGTTCGTGGCTGCCGCGCGCCGCCGAGTTCGACAACGTCGTCGTGATGCGCACGGTGTCGAAGCTCGGCCTCGCGGGCATCCGCCTCGGCTATCTCGTCGGCTTGCCCGCGTGGCTGAACGAGTTCGACAAGGTGCGCCCGCCGTACAACATCAACGTGCTGACCCAGGCGACCGCCGATTTCCTGCTCGATCACCTCGACGTGCTCGACGCGCAGGCGGCCGAATTGCGTGCGGAGCGCGCGCGCCTCGCGCAGGCGGTGGCCGCGCTGCCCGGGGCGACGGTGTTCCCGAGCGCCGGCAATTTCCTGCTGGTACGTGTGCCGGACGCGGCTGCCGTGTTCGATGCGCTGCTCACCGAGCGGGTGCTGGTCAAAAACGTGAGTAAAATGCATCCATTACTGGCCGAATGCGTGCGGCTGACCGTCGGTTCTCCCGACGAAAACGCCCGCCTGCTGGCCGCCTTGAAACTCGCGCTGCCCGGTTGAGCCCAGGGCGCGGCGGCGCGCGACGATCAATCCCCATTTACATCAGACTCAATCAAGGAATTGCCATGCGTGTGGCGGAAGTCGTTCGCAATACCAGCGAAACGCAGATCCGTGTGAAGCTCGATCTCGACGGCACCGGCCAGCAGAAGCTGGCCACCGGCGTGCCGTTTCTCGACCATATGCTCGACCAGATCGTGCGACACGGTCTGGTCGATCTCGAGGTCGAAGCGCATGGCGACACGCATATCGACGATCACCACACGGTCGAGGATGTCGGCATCACACTCGGTCAGGCCGTCGCGAAGGCGATCGGCGACCGCAAGGGCATCCGCCGCTACGGCCATTCGTACGTGCCGCTCGACGAGGCGCTGTCGCGCGTCGTGATCGACTTCTCGGGCCGGCCGGGCCTCGAATTCCACGTGCCGTTCACGCGCGCGCGGATCGGCACGTTCGACGTCGACCTGTCGATCGAGTTCTTCCGCGGTTTCGTGAACCACGCGGGCGTCACGCTGCACATCGACAACCTGCGCGGGATCAACGCGCACCACCAGCTCGAGACGGTGTTCAAGGCCTTCGGCCGGGCGCTGCGCGCGGCGGTGGAGCTCGACGAGCGGGCGGCGGGGCAGATTCCGTCGACGAAAGGCAGCCTCTGAACGTCCGGACGGACTGCGCTCGGGACAACCTCACGGCTTCGGCGCGCGGCGCCGGCTTGCGATGGATCTGCTCAAATCGTTCATTTCGCTGCTCGCGCTGATCAATCCGGTGGGCGCGGTGCCGTTCTTCCTGAGCCTGACGGCGCAGCAGACGGACCACGAGCGGCGGCGCACGATCCGGATCGCATCGGTGTCGGTGTTCTGCGTGATGACGGTGACCGCGCTGCTCGGGCAGCAGATCATCAACTTCTTCGGCATTTCGGTCGGATCGCTCGAAGTGGGCGGCGGGATCATCATGCTGCTGATGGCGATCAACATGCTGAACGCGCAGATCGGCAACACCCGATCGACGCCGGAGGAGCGTCACGAAGCCGAGCTGAAGGACAACATCGCGGTCGTGCCGCTGGCGATTCCGCTGCTCACGGGCCCCGGCTCGATCAGCACGGTGATCATCTATGCGGCGAACGCGCATCACTGGTATGAGCGGGCCGGACTGGTCGCGATCGGCGCGGTCCTGGCTTTTCTGTGTTTCGTCGCGATGCGGCTCGCCGAGCCGATCGCGAACTGGATCGGCCGCACCGGCATCAACATCGCCACGCGGCTGATGGGTCTGATGCTGTCGGCGCTGGCGGTGGAATTCATCGTCAATGGACTGAGGGCGCTACTGCCTGCACTGAGATGAAAACTTCGATTGCGATTGTGGATTATGGGATGGGCAACCTGCGCTCGGTCGCGCAGGCGCTCAAGAAGGCCGAACCGGCCGCCGACGTGGCGATCGTCGACACGCCGGCCGCGATTCGCGCGGCCGACCGCGTCGTGCTGCCCGGCCAGGGTGCGATGCCGGACTGCATGCGCTGCCTCGGCGAATCGGGCCTGCAGGAGGCCGTGATCGAGGCGTCGCGCACGAAGCCGCTGCTCGGCGTATGCGTCGGCGAGCAGATGCTGTTCGACTGGAGCGCGGAAGGCGACACGAAGGGCCTCGGCCTCCTGCCCGGCAAGGTCGTGCGTTTCGAGCTCGACGGCCGCGTGCAGGACGACGGCTCGCGCTTCAAGGTGCCGCAGATGGGCTGGAACCGCGTGCGCCAGGCGCAGCCGCACCCGCTGTGGGACGGCGTGCCCGACGACGCGTATTTCTACTTCGTGCACAGCTATTACGTGACGCCGGACAACCCGGCGCACACGGTCGGCGAAACGGCCTACGGCGCGCCGTTTACGTCCGCGGTCGCGCGGGACAACCTCTTCGCGACCCAATTCCACCCGGAGAAAAGCGCGGAGGTCGGGTTGCGTCTGTATCGCAACTTCGTACACTGGAAACCGTAAACGTGGTGCGCGAGCCACAGTCGCCCTGGCCGAAAGGCCTGTCGCACGGGGCTTGCCCGCCTAAGCGCCGAAAGAGTTGTACTAAACTAGCGAGACGGCGCGGCACCGGTTTGGCCGGTACGCGCCGGATTCTTTTCTTTTTCCACGACGACACCCGATTGCTATGTTGCTGATTCCGGCCATCGACCTCAAAGACGGTCAGTGTGTGCGCCTCAAACAGGGCGATATGGACCAGGCCACGATTTTTTCCGAGGACCCGGCGGCGATGGCCCGCAAGTGGGTCGATCTCGGCGCCCGGCGGCTCCATCTCGTCGACCTGAACGGCGCATTCGCCGGCAAGCCGAAGAATCTCGAGGCGATCGAAGCGATCCTCGACGAAGTCGGCGACGAAATTCCCGTCCAGCTCGGCGGCGGCATCCGCAGCCTCGAGACGATCGAGAAGTATCTCGACGCCGGCCTGTCCTACGTGATCATCGGCACGGCGGCCGTGAAGAACCCGGGCTTCCTGCAGGACGCGTGCACCGCGTTCTCCGGCAGCATCATCGTCGGGCTGGACGCGAAGGACGGCAAGGTCGCGACCGACGGCTGGAGCAAGCTGACCGGTCACGAGGTGATCGATCTCGCGAAGAAGTTCGAGGATTACGGCGTCGAATCGATCGTCTACACGGACATCGGCCGCGACGGGATGCTGCAGGGCATCAACATCGACGCGACCGTGAAGCTCGCGCAGGCGGTCGGCATCCCGGTGATCGCCAGCGGTGGCCTGTCGAACCTCACGGACATCGAGAGCCTGTGCGAAGTGGAAGAGCACGGCGTCGAAGGCGTGATCTGCGGCCGTGCGATCTACTCCGGCGATCTCGATTTCGCGGCCGCGCAAAAGCGCGCGGACGAACTGAACGGCGAACTCGACAACGCGTAACCGCGGTTGTCCCGTTCGCCGGGGCTGCCCGCAGGCGGCCCCGACCGGAAGCCTCGCGCGAGGCTTCCGCAACCGGCCGTCCCAGCGCGGCATTTGGCGCAACATCATGGCTCTAGCTAAACGCATCATCCCCTGCCTGGACGTGACCGCCGGGCGTGTCGTCAAGGGCGTCAATTTCGTCGAGCTGCGCGATGCCGGCGACCCCGTCGAAATCGCCCGCCGCTACGACGACCAGGGTGCCGACGAACTGACCTTCCTCGACATCACCGCGACGTCCGACCAGCGCGACCTGATCCTGCCGATCATCGAAGCCGTCGCGTCGCAGGTGTTCATTCCGCTGACCGTCGGCGGCGGCGTGCGCGCTGTCGAGGACGTGCGGCGCCTGCTGAACGCGGGCGCGGACAAGGTCAGTATGAACTCGTCGGCGGTCGCGAACCCGCAGCTCGTGCGCGACGCGGCCGACAAGTACGGCTCGCAGTGCATCGTCGTCGCGATCGACGCGAAGCGCGTGTCGGCCGACGGCGAGGCGCCGCGCTGGGAAGTGTTCACGCACGGCGGCCGCAAGAACACGGGCCTCGACGCGATCGAATGGGCGCGCAAGATGGCCGAACTCGGCGCCGGCGAGATCCTGCTCACGAGCATGGACCGCGACGGCACGAAGTCGGGCTTCGACCTCGCGCTCACGCGCGGCGTGTCGGATGCGGTGCCGGTGCCGGTGATCGCGTCGGGCGGCGTCGGTTCGCTGCAGCACCTGGCCGACGGCATCAAGGACGGCCGCGCCGACGCGGTGCTGGCCGCCAGCATCTTCCACTACGGCGAGCACACGGTTGGCGAGGCGAAGCGCTTCATGTCCGACCAGGGCATCGCGGTGAGGCTGTGATGAATACGGAAACGAAATCCCTGCCCGCGTGGCTCGACAAGGTCCGCTGGGACGACAACGGCCTCGTGCCGGTGATCGCGCAGGAAGCGTCGACCAACGACGTGCTGATGTTCGCGTGGATGAATCGCGAGGCGCTCGCGAAGACGGTCGAGACGCAGCGCGCGGTCTACTATTCGCGTTCGCGCAAGCGCCTGTGGTTCAAGGGCGAGGAGTCGGGCCACGTGCAGCACGTGCACGAAGTGCGGCTCGACTGCGACGAGGACGTCGTGCTGCTGAAGGTCGAGCAGGTGTCGGGCATCGCATGCCACACCGGCCGGCATTCGTGCTTCTTCCAGAAATTCGAAGGCAACGTGGAAAGCGGCGACTGGGTCGCGGTCGAACCGGTGCTGAAAGACCCCGAACACATCTACAAATGACGCAATCGACCGAAGACACGCTGCTGCGCCTCGCGGCCGTGATCGATAGCCGCAAGGGCGGCGACCCCGACCAATCGTACGTGTCGCGCCTGTTCCACAAGGGCGACGACGCGGTGCTGAAGAAGATCGGCGAAGAGGCGACGGAAGTCGTGCTGGCCGCGAAGGACGTGCGCCAGGGCGGCGCGCCGACCGCGCTCGTCGGCGAGGTGGCCGACCTGTGGTTCCACTGCCTCGTGATGCTGTCGCATTTCGACCTGAGCCCGGCCGACGTGATCGCCGAACTCGAGCGTCGCGAAGGCTTGTCGGGCATCGAGGAAAAGGCGCTGCGCAAGCGTCGCGAGCGCGAGGAAAACGGCGGGTGACGGGCACGCCCCGCCGCGGTGGCAACAGTGCGGTAAGCTGTAAGAATTGTCATCTAACGGGGGTAGCATCATGAACGATACGTCGAACCAGTTTCCGACGCCGGCGGTGCCGGGAGCCGCGGATGCCGAACGCCTGAACGGGCTGCGCACGCTGACCCACGTGCTGTACGGCCTCTATGCGATTCACTGGCTGACGGGTGGCGTCACGGGCATCATCGCGATCATCATCAACTACGTGAAGCGCGGCGACGTGGCCGGCACGCCGTACGCCGATCACTTCGAGTGGCAGATCCGCACGTTCTGGCGCGCGCTGATCGCATACGTGATCGGCATCGCGCTGCTGTTCGTGGGGGTGGGATTCGTGATCATGTTTGTCACATGGATTTGGACGCTGTACCGTATCATCAAGGGTTGGCTGTACCTGAACGACAACAAGGCGCTCGATCCGCAGGCATGGTTCTGACCGGCCGCGCGCGGGCGTCTGCAGGAGCAACATGAGTCACGATCCGAATTGCCTGTTCTGCAAGATCGCGGCAGGCGAGATCCCGAGCACGAAGGTGCACGAGGACGACGAATTCGTCGCGTTCCGCGACATCCGCCCGGCGGCCGACACGCACGTGCTCGTGATTCCGCGCCAGCACCTGCCGACGCTGTCGGCGGCGAGCGACGCCGATGCGCCGATGCTCGGCCGGCTGATGCTGCTCGTCGCGCGTCTGGCCGACCAGCTCGGCGTCGCGTATACGGGCGGCGAAACCGGTTTCCGTACGGTGATCAACACGGGCCCGGGCGGCGGGCAGGAGGTCTACCACCTGCACGCGCATATCCTGGCCGGCCCGCGCCCGTGGCAGCGAATGGGTTGACGCAGCGGGGCGTTTCCCCGCATCGATAGTCGAAGCCGGCGTGCCGCCGGCGATTTGCGCCGCGACGCGGCGTGGTTGAGGAGAGGTTTCATCATGGGTGGATTGAGCATTTGGCACTGGCTGATCGTGCTGCTGATCGTCGCGCTGGTTTTCGGTACGAAGAAGCTGCGCAACATCGGCAACGACCTCGGCAGCGCCGTGAAGGGTTTCAAGGACGGCATGAAGGAAGGCGAAACGCCGGCGGATGCGCAGCAACTGCCGCGTTCGGGTGCGGTCGACGTCAACGCGAAGGAAACGACGCGTTCCGATTCGAACAAGGCGTAACGCCGGCACGCTGACAGGCATTCGCGATGCTGGATCTCGGTCTTTCGAAGATGGCGCTGATCGGCGTCGTCGCGCTCGTGGTGCTCGGCCCCGAGCGCCTGCCGCGCGTCGCGCGCACGGCAGGCGCGCTGTTCGGCCGCGCGCAGCGGTACATCAACGACGTGAAGGCCGAGGTCTCGCGCGAAATCGAACTCGACGCGCTGCGGACGATGAAGACCGATTTCGAATCGGCCGCGCGCAATGTCGAGACGACGATTCACGACAACTTGCGCGAGCACGAGAAGGCACTGAACGACACGTGGCATTCCGCGGTCGGCGGTCTTGACGGGGCTGCCGGCGACGCCGGGTCCGTCGGCTCCGCTGGTTCCGATACGCCCGCGGCGCCGTCGTGGCGCGGCAGTTCGGCCGCGCTTGCGCCGAAGCGCCGCAACTGGCGCATCAAGCAGGCGGCGGCGCCCGTCTGGTACAAGCGCGCGACGACCCGTCGCACGCACGTGCAGTCGGGCGCCGCGCGTGTCGCGCGTCATCAGCCGGCCAGCCTGCGCCGGCCGACGCGCTTCTTCTGAGTCGAGCGCATGCTCGCTCGTCAATCCTACCGAGGGCCGGTGTGAGCGACCCCCAGCAGAACCCGGGCGACGCCCCGGAAGAAACCTTCATTTCCCATCTCGTCGAGCTTCGCGATCGCATCATTCGCGCGGGGTTGGCCGTGATCGTCGTGTTCCTCGGGCTCGTCTACTGGGCGCCGGACATCTTCAAGCTGCTCGCGCGGCCGCTGATGGACAACCTGCCGAAAGACGGCAAGATGATCGTCACCGACGTCACCGGCTCGTTCTTCGTGCCGATGAAGGTCACGATGCTCGTCGCGCTCGTGATCGCGCTGCCGATCGTGCTGTACCAGATCTGGGCGTTCGTCGCGCCGGGGCTGTACCAGCACGAGAAGAAGCTCGTCGCGCCGCTCGTCGGCAGCAGCTACTTCCTGTTCCTGTGCGGGATGGCGTTCGCGTACTTCCTCGTGTTCCCGACGATCTTCCGCGTGATGGCGCACTACAACGCGCCGCTCGGGGCCGAGATGACGACCGACATCGACAACTACCTGAGCTTCGTGCTCGGGATGTTCATCGCGTTCGGGGTCACGTTCGAGGTGCCGATCGTCGTCGTGCTGCTCGTCCGGATGGGCGTGCTGTCCCTGAAGAAGCTGAAGGAGATGCGGCCGTACGTGATCGTCGGCGCATTCGTGGTCGCGGCGGTCGTCACGCCGCCGGACGTGTTTTCGCAACTGATGCTGGCGCTGCCGCTCGTCGTGCTGTTCGAGATCGGGCTGCTGGCCGCACGGTTCTTCGTGCCGAAGAAGCCGGCCGAAGAGGGCGAGGCGGGGAACGGCGAAGCCGCGGGTTGACGGCGCGGCGCCGGGCGGCTTTCCGGTCAAGCTGGAGGGGCCGGTACCTGCTGCGGTTGGCTCCGGCCAGCGCGTGCCCACGCCGCCTTCGCGGCACCCGACATCGTTTTGAAGCAAAGCAAAAGGGCAGCCAGCCGGCTGCCCTTTTCCATTTCCGCGGCGCATCACGACGCGTCGCAACCGGCAGGCGGCGCGCCGCCTGCCCAGCCTCATTCGCTATCGCTGTCCTGCTCGTCGAGCGTCTGCTTCGGCGGCGGCGGGCGCTTGCCGATCACGACGTTCACGTCGAACTGCTTGCCCTTGCGTACGACGTGCACCTTGGTCGGCGTGCCCGGCTTGATCTGCGCGACGACGTTCAGCAGCTTCGTGGTGTCGGTGATGTCCTCGCCGTTGACGCTCACCAGGATGTCGCCCGGCTTGATGCCGGCCTTGTCGGCCGGGCCGCCCTGCAGCACGCCCGCGACGATCGCGCCCGATTTCTGCTGGAGCCCGAACGACTCGGCGATCTCCGGCGTGACGTCCTGCGGCTCGACGCCGATCCAGCCGCGCGTGACCGAGCCCGTCGTGATGATGCTTTCGAGCACCGTGCGCGCGGTCGAGACCGGAATCGCGAAACCGATGCCGAGCGAGCCGCCGGAGCGCGAGTAGATCGCCGTGTTGATGCCGAGCAGGTTGCCGTTCACGTCGACCAGCGCGCCGCCGGAGTTGCCGGGGTTGATCGGCGCGTCGGTCTGGATGAAGTTCTCGAACGTGTTGATGCCGAGGTGGTTGCGGCCGAGCGCGCTGATGATCCCCATCGTGACCGTCTGGCCGACGCCGAACGGGTTGCCGATCGCGAGCACGACGTCGCCGACGCGCGACTGGTCGGAGCGGCCGAGCGTGATCGTCGGCAGGTTCGTCATGTT
This sequence comes from Burkholderia sp. IO2, assembly GCF_029522185.1. Lineage (NCBI taxonomy): Bacteria > Pseudomonadati > Pseudomonadota > Betaproteobacteria > Burkholderiales > Burkholderiaceae > Burkholderia > Burkholderia sp. IO2. The sequence continues at coordinate 24,940 of NZ_JAKWFH010000020.1, forward strand.
GATCTTGAGCACGGCGAGATCGGTTTCGGGATCGCTGCCGATCACCTTCGCGGTGGCCGTGCGGCCGTCGGCGAGCGCGACTTCGATCTGGTCGGCGCCGTCCACGACGTGCTGGTTCGTTAGAATGTAACCTTCCGGGCTCACGATAACGCCCGAGCCGAGGTTGGCGGCCGGCTCGTCCTGCTGCTTGCGGGCGTTGCGGTCGCCGAAGAAGTAACGGAACAGCGGATCCTTCGCGCGCGGGTCGGGCGGCAGCGAGCCGTCCTTGCTGGAGAACACGTTGACGACGGCCGGCATCGCCTTCTGCGCGGCTTCGGCATACGACGTGGTCGCCGGTGCGCCGCCGATGCCCGGCGCGACTTCCCGCAGCGCGACGATCGGCGTGGCAAGCTGCTTGCCGAGCTGTCCTTGCCGTTGCAGCCATTGCGGCTTGAGCGTCACGACGATGAACATCAGCGCGAGCAGTACGGTCACCGCCTGCGCGAAGAACAGCCAGAAGCGTCTAAGCATCTGAATGGATTAGAGGTTTATATGGATCGGATCGAACTTGAATTGTACTTGAACAATACCCTTGAAACCGCGCGCTTCAAGGACTATTGCCCGAACGGCCTGCAGGTCGAGGGGCGCCGCAAGATCGAGAAGATCGCCACCGGCGTGACGGCGTCGGTCGCCTTCCTCGAAGCCGCGCTCGAATGGGGTGCGGATGCCGTGCTCGTCCATCACGGCTATTTCTGGCGCAACGAGGCGCCGCAGATCACCGGCCGCAAGTATCAGCGCCTGAAGCTGCTGCTCGCGAACGACCTGAACCTGTTCGCGTTCCACCTGCCGCTCGACGCGCATCCCGAATTCGGCAACAACGCGCAGCTTGGCGAAAAGCTCGGCCTGATCGGCGAGCAGCGGTTCGGCGAAGGCGATCTCGGCTGGATGGCGACGCTGCCGATGCCCGTCACGCTCGAGCACTTCGTCGCGAAGGTCGAGAACACGCTGGGCCGCACGCCGCTCGTGCTCGGCGATCCGGACACGCAGTTGCGCCGCATCGCGTGGTGCACGGGCGCCGCGCAGAGCTATTTCGACGCGGCGATCGACGCCGGCGCGGACGTGTTCCTGACCGGCGAGGTGTCCGAGTCGACCACCCACGCGGCGGCGGAGAGCGGCGTCGCGTTCGTTGCGGCGGGGCACCATGCGACCGAGCGCTACGGGATCCAGGCGCTTGGGCGCCACTTGTCCGAAGAATTCGATCTCGAACACCTTTTTATCGATATTCATAATCCGGTCTGAGCGCCGGATTTGCGGCAGTGCATCGAAATTTCACAATGTAGCATCCGCTTAAAAGTGAAATGATTTAATCGCTCCGATAGTGGGGGATAACCCTTAACTATCAATCACTTCGAAGGGATTTTCATCTCCGGGCCTTGTAAATGGCGACTCCATTCGAGCAAACTAGCGGCGGAATGGAAAGTCGTGACGGAAAATCCAACTCAGAAGTGGGGCGTGTGATGCGAGACAAGGAAGAGAAACGCGTCGACAGCGGCCGCCGTACCTGGCTGATTGCGACATCCGTAGCAGGTGGCGTAGGAGGCGTAGCCACCGTCATACCTTTCGCGGCGTCGCTTGCGCCGTCCGCGAAAGCGAAAGCGGCCGGTGCGCCGGTCGAGGTCGACATCAGCGGCCTGAAGCCCGGCGAAATGGTCACCGTGCCGTGGCGCGGCAAGCCGGTCTGGATCCTGAATCGCACCGATTCGATGCTGGCCGACGTGGTCAAGGCCGACAAGGAAGTGGCCGATCCGGCCACGAAATCCCCGTATTCGATGCCGTTGCCCGCGTATTGCGCCAACGAATATCGGTCGCGGGCCGATCGCAAGAACATTCTCGTCGTGATGGCCGTGTGTACGCACCTCGGCTGCACGCCTAGCCAACGCTTCACGCCGGGTCCGCAGCCGAACCTGCCGGACGACTGGCCGGGCGGTTTCCTGTGCCCGTGCCACGGTTCGACCTACGACCTCGCCGGCCGTGTGTTCAAGAACAAGCCGGCGCCTCAGAATCTCGACATCCCGCCCTACATGTTCACGTCGGCGACGACCCTCGTGATCGGCAAGGACGAGAAAGGAGAAGCGTGATGGCCGCCGACAACAAGGAAGTCTCCACCACAGGTTTCACCGGCTGGATCGACCAGCGCTTCCCGCTCACGTCCACCTGGAAGAAGCACGTATCCGAGTATTACGCGCCGAAGAACTTCAACTTCTGGTACTTCTTCGGCTCCCTCGCGCTGCTGGTGCTCGTCAACCAGATCGTCACGGGCATCTTCCTGACGATGAACTACAAGCCCGACTCGATGCTCGCGTTCGCGTCGGTCGAGTACATCATGCGCGAGGTGCCGTGGGGCTGGCTGATCCGCTACATGCACTCGACCGGTGCATCGATGTTCTTCGTGGTCGTCTACCTGCACATGTTCCGCGGGCTGCTGTACGGTTCGTACCGCAAGCCGCGCGAGCTCGTGTGGATCTTCGGCTGCGCGATCTTCCTGTGCCTGATGGCCGAAGCGTTCTTCGGCTACCTGCTGCCGTGGGGCCAGATGTCGTTCTGGGGCGCGCAGGTGATCGTGAACCTGTTCTCGGCGATTCCGTTCGTCGGCCCGGACCTGTCGCTGTGGATTCGCGGCGACTACGTCGTGTCCGACGTCACGCTGAACCGCTTCTTCGCGTTCCACGTGATCGCGATTCCGCTGGTGCTGGTCGGCCTCGTCGTCGCCCACCTGGTTGCGCTGCACGAAGTGGGGTCGAATAACCCCGACGGCATCGAGATCAAGGCGAAAAAGGACGAGAACGGCATTCCGCTCGACGGCATCCCGTTCCACCCGTACTACTCGGTCCACGATTTCCTCGGCGTGTGCGTGTTCCTGATGGTGTTCGCGCTGATCGTGTTCTTCTCGCCGGAGATGGGCGGCTACTTCCTCGAGGCGAACAACTTCGTCCCGGCGAACCCGCTGCAGACGCCGCCCGAGATCGCGCCGGTCTGGTACTTCACCGCGTTCTACGCGATGCTGCGCGCGACCACCGACCCGTTCAAGATCGTGCTGATGATCGTGATCGCGCTGCTCGGCGTGCTCGCGCTGATCCGCGCGCGCGGCAAGTGGAAGGTCGGGCTGCCGGTGCTGGCGGCCGCGATCGTCGTGTTCATGTACCTGACGGAGTCGAAGTTCTGGGGCGTCGTCGTGATGGGCTCGGCGGTGATCTCGCTGTTCTTCCTGCCGTGGCTCGACCGCAGCCCGGTGAAGTCGATCCGCTACCGGCCGCTGTTCCACAAGGTGTTCCTCGGGATCTTCGTCGCGGCGTTCCTGACCCTCGCGTTCCTCGGCACGCGGCCGCCCTCGCCGGCGGCGACGCTGATCGCGCAGTTCTGCGCGTTGATCTACTTCGCGTTCTTCCTCGGCATGCCCGTCTGGACGCCGCTTGGCACGTTCAAGCAGCCGCCGGAGCGGGTGCGCTTCAAGCCCCATTAACGTGAGCGAGGAGAGAACGACATGAAGAAACTGCTTTCGACACTCGCGCTGATCGGGGCGACCGCCTGTGCGCTGCTGGCGGCGCCGGCCGTGCGGGCGGAAGGTAATTTTCCGCTCGACCGGGCGCCCGATAACACGGAAAATCTCGTTTCGCTTCAGCACGGCGCGCAATTGTTTGTAAACTATTGCCTGAACTGCCACAGCGCGAACCTGATGCGCTACAACCGTCTGACGGATCTGGGCATATCCCAGAAGGAGATCGAAACGAATCTCCTGTTCACGACCGACAAGGTCGGGAACACGATGTCCGTTGCGATGCGGCCCGACGACGCGAAGAACTGGCTCGGCACCACGCCGCCCGACCTGTCGGTCGAGGAGCGCGCGCGCGGCCGCGACTGGCTGTACACGTATCTGCGGAGCTTCTACCGCGACGATACGCGGCCGACCGGCTGGAACAACGCGGTGTTCGAGAACGTCGGCATGCCCCATGTGTTGTGGCAGCTGCAGGGGCAGCGCGTTGCCAAATTCGAAGACAAGACGGACGAGGAGACGGGCGAGAAGGCCCACGTGCTCGTCGGCTTCCAGCAGGTCACGCCGGGCACGCTCTCGTCGCCCGACTACGATGCTGCGGTCGCCGACCTGGTGGCCTATATGACATGGATGTCCGAGCCGGCCCAGCAGACCCGCAAGCGCCTCGGCGTGTGGGTGCTGATCTTTCTCGGTGTCCTGACTTTCCTGGCCTGGCGGCTGAATGCCGCGTACTGGAAAGATATCAAGTAAACACGCCTGACCGGCGTGGGGCCGGCGCAAGGCGGAACCCGTGAAAGGGGTTGCGCCGCGTGCCGGCCCTCGGCTTTTTTGAGGAAACGCAAATATGATGGTTCTGTATTCCGGCACAACTTGCCCGTTCTCCCAGCGTTGCCGGCTGGTGCTGTTCGAGAAGGGCATGGACTTCGAAATCCGCGACGTCGACCTGTTCAACAAGCCGGAAGACATTTCGGTGATGAACCCGTACGGTCAGGTGCCGATCCTGGTCGAGCGCGACCTGATCCTGTACGAATCGAACATCATCAACGAGTACATCGACGAGCGCTTCCCGCATCCGCAACTGATGCCGGCCGACCCGGTGCAGCGCGCCCGTGCGCGCCTGTTCCTGCTCAACTTCGAGAAGGAACTGTTCGTCCACGTCAGCACGCTCGAGAACGAGAAGGGCAAGGCGGCGGAGAAGAATCACGAGAAGGCCCGCCTCGCGATCCGCGATCGCCTGACGCAACTCGCGCCGATCTTCGTGAAGAACAAGTACATGCTCGGCGAAGAGTTCTCGATGCTCGACGTCGCGATCGCACCGCTGCTGTGGCGCCTGGATCACTACGGCATCGAGTTGTCGAAGAACGCCGCGCCGCTGATGAAGTACGCCGAACGGATCTTCAGCCGTCCGGCCTACATCGAAGCACTGACGCCGTCCGAAAAGGTCATGCGTCGTTAATGTTGCAATGAAGGCATGACGGAGCGGGTGGCGCGGCGTGCCGCGCGCCCGCTCCGGGTTCGAGGATTGTGATGCAAGAGATTTCAACGAAGCCTTATCTGCTGCGCGCGTTGTACGAGTGGTGCACCGATAACGGTTACACGCCGCATATCGCGGTGAGGGTCGACAACTCGACGCGCGTGCCGCGTCAGTTCGTGCGTGACGGCGAGATCGTGCTCAACATCAGCTTCGAGGCGACGAGCCAGTTGCAGATGGGCAACGAGTGGATCGAGTTCACGGCCCGGTTCTCCGGGAAGGCGCACAAGATCGAGATTCCGGTGGCCAACGTGCTCGCGATCTATGCGCGCGAGAACGGGCAGGGCATGGCGTTCCAGGTCGATGCGGTCGCGGGCGAAGGTGAGGATTCGGGCGCGTTCGACGATGAGCAAGCCGATGACGCGCAGCGTGACGAGTCCGTCTCGCCGTTGGCGCCGGTCGCCGATAGCGGTGCGAACGAGGAGCCGTCCGAAGGGGCCGACGAACCGCCGAAAACCGACGGCGACGGCTCGAAAGGCGGCAGCAGACCTCGCCTCAAGATCGTGAAATGAGGTAGAATCTCGCGCTACGCCGGCTTAGCTCATCTGGTAGAGCAGTTGATTTGTAATCATCAGGTGGCGGGTTCGAGTCCTGCAGCCGGCACCAAATCCGAAAAAGGGTTACGGAGTTTTCCGTAACCCTTTTTTCGTTCATGGAGTCGCGCGCCGCGATGGCGCGGGCGCCATCGCCATCCCCATCCCCATCCCCATCCCCATCCCCATCCCCATCCCCATCCCCCTTTTCTCGTCACACCCGCGTCACGCTGCACCGCTAACGTTGCACGCTCCCGTCGCGGCAGTATTGTCGCGATCGGGGTGTACGTGACCGCGTCCGACGCCGTGCCCGCGTCGCGCAGGCTCACCCGGGATCTCGCTCCCGTCAGCGCATTGGCTGCTGCCTCGCATCCATTCCATTCGAAAACGCGATCGACGTCGATCAAACTGCATCGCGTACGGTCAGGAGACACGAACCATGCTGAGCCCGCATGAATTCTCGATGCTGTTGCGCATTGCGCGTGCGCCCGACAGTGTCGACCTCGCGAACCCTGCCTTTGCCGTGCTCGTCGAAAAGCGGCTGGTCGACGACGCGCAGGTGCGCATGAATGCGATAGCGGCGCGCCCGGCGCTGACGCCGATCGGCCAGTTGCTGCTCGCCCGCTTCGACGAGGCGGCCTGAAGGAAAAAGGAAAAGGGGAAGAAGGGAAGAAGGCGAGGAGAACGCTGCAACTGCGCGTCACGCCTTCGCCGCAGCGAAAACGTGACGCATTGAACACGCGCCGAACCGCTTACTGCGCGACCGGCACCGTCACGTCGCTGCCGAACCAGTGCGTCGAGATCTTCTTCAGCGTGCCGTCCTTGCGCAGCGACTCGAGTGCGTCGTTGATCGCCTTCTCGAACTTCGGATTACCCTTGCGGAACGGGATCGCCATTTCCTGCTTGCCGCCGTTCAGCACCGCCCCCGCGCGCAGCGGCAGGTTCGACGTCTTGATCATGTACGGCAGCATCAGGCGGTCGTCGAGCGTCGCCTCGATCCGGCCCGCGGCGAGGTCGCGCAACTTCTCCGGTGCGCCCGGATACGTCTGCACCTCGATGCCGGGCACGGTGCGCGCCATCTGGTCGTAGTTGGTGCCGAGCGTCACGCCGAGCTTCTTGCCCTTGAAATCGTCGAGCGACTTGAAGTTGCGCGTGTCGTCCTTGCGCTGAATCAGTTGCGCGGCCGAGTACGTGTACGGCTCGCTGAAGTCGAGCGCTTCCTTGCGCTGCGGCGTGATCGTGACCTGGTTGACGATCACGTCGAACTTGCCGGCCTGCAGCCCGGCGATGATGCCGCTCCATTCGGTCGGGATGAACTGCGTCTTCACGCCGAGCTTGCCGGCAACGGCGTTCGCGACGTCGACGTCGAAGCCCTCGAGCTGGCCGGACGTGCCGCGGGAGTTGAACGGCGGATACGTGCCTTCGAGGCCGACGCGCAGCACGCCGGCTTTCTTCACGGAATCGAGCAGGTCGTCCGCGTGCGCGGCGACGGCCGTGAAGCCGAGGGCCGACGCGAGCAGGAGGCCCGACAGCAGGAACTTCGAACGTTTCATCGCAGATCTCCAGGGTTCAGTATCGTGGGGTGAGCGCCGGGTATCGGTCGGACCCGGGGCCGGCCGGAATGCGGGCACGTAGACACTACTCGCAACCGCGCCGCGCCGGAAGTCGAATTGGCCCTGATTGCAATCGATTTCACCGCGAACGAGTGACGCGATGCGTCATCTGACGCGCGCCGGGAGGCGGGCGGGCGAGGAATTGGCATAATCACGGCCTGCCGCGGGTGGCTCGCGGCCGATGCAACGCAATCATCAATCCGGATCCCACCGCAATACTCATGTCGACCGACTCCCCGACCGCAGCGTCGCTCCACCATATTCTCGAACGTCCCGGCGATTTCTCCGGGTGGCTTTACCTGCCGCCGATGCCGTGGACGCTCGACACCGAGGGGGCGTTCCTCGAAGACGCCGATGACGCGGAAGCCGACGTTGCGCCCGCCATCGCGGCCCAACCCGGCTGGAAAGCCACGCTCGACAGCGCGACGATCGAGGACATCGTGATCAACGCACACGATCAGGTCGACGAGCCGAGCGTCGCACAATTGCTGGACGCGTTTGTCTTCTACGTCGAGAACGACGCGTTTATCCTGTTCTGATGCTGCGCCGCCGGCACGGCGCCGATCCACGGTTATGCTGGCAACCTGGCTGACTCGCTGCACGGCAGAAAGGAAATGAACATGGCCGACGATCCGGCAGCATTGCGCACGCAACAGGAAGCGCTTTGCGCACGCTACGGCCTGCAGGCCGTCGAACCCGAAGAGATGGTTGCCGTCGCGATGTCGACGCTCCGACGGATGCCCGTTTATGGCACGCGTATCGCGCTGTCCGAAGGCGACAACGTCAGCTGGTTCTTCCACTGCGGCGAATACTCGGACGCCGACGATTTCTATCAGCCGCTGCATGCGGCGCACCTGTCGACCTATTTGCCGTCGGTTCTGCCTTATCTGCGGCTGCCGCCCGGCGCACGCTTCATCATCGACGACGCCGGCTATGAAGACATCTGGATGGCGTGACGCGTTGGCACACCATCGATCTTTTTCAGTTGTCCGGAGGAAGCGCGCAAAAGCAGAAAAGGACCGCCAGGCGGTCCTTTTCTCGTGAAGCGGCGTTCGAAAAACGCGCGCCTGTTTACGGCAACGAGATCGTCAGGTTGGCCGACTCCGGCCCGACCTTGATCACCTGCGAATACGGCGAGAGCGCTTGCAGCGTCTTGTCCTTCAGGTACGTGTTGAGCCCGAGGTACCCGAGCAGCGCCACCAGCGCGAACACGGTCCCGATCGCCCACACCGGCACCTCGCGCTTCAACCGGTGCGCGATCTGGTCCGGCAGCGGCCAGTGCGGCGCGAACGGCGCGCGCTTGCCCTTCATGTGCGCGATCTCGTCGCCCAGCCGCGCGGTCAGGTACGCGAGCTTTTCCGGCCCTTCGAGCAGGTACTTGCCCTGGAACCCGAGCAGCAGGCACATATGGAACACCTCGAGCGACTGCAGCCGTGCCGCACCCTGCGCACGACCTTCCTCGAGATACTGGAAGAACTTCTCGCCGGCGAGCTGCTCGCCGAACAACACGAGCTGCAGCGGCCGGCGTTCCCAGTCCGCGCGGATCTTGAACTGCGACGACAGCACCATCTCGTCGATGGCCGCGCAGAACGCGAACTTCGCGCCGTACACGTCCTCGGCGGCGATATTCAGCTTCTTCGCGCCGCGCTCGAAATCCGACAGGAATTCCTGGATCCGCGTGCTGAACTCGCTGGCGCTGTCCGGCTCCCGTCCGTTCTTGAGCAGGAACAGCATGAAGAACCCGTCGTACAGCAAATCGAGCAGCGAACGGGCCTGGAACGCGGAGTCCGTCGACGCCGGGGTATGCAGCGGTGCCGGCGCGTTGTCGCCGAACAGGGAAGGCGCGTAGCTCATGATGTGACCGCGATCAGTTCGAATTTCAGGTCATTGATGCCAGTCGGCGCGTAGATCATCGCGGACTGGGCCTGCAGCATGCGCTCGTACAGCGGGCTGCGCGAATCGAGCGCGAAGTAGCACGCGCCGGGGCGCACCGGAATCGCGGGCGGCACCTGCGGCGTGTACGACAGCCGCACGCCGGGCATCGCCGACAGCACGAGCTTGTCGACGTCGTCGGGCGCGCCGACCTTGAAGCGGGCCGGCACCGCATCGACGAGCTCGACGCTCGGCATGTCCGCGGACACCGCGAGGTAGAACTCGGTCTTGTCGTCGATCTTGCCGGAATCGAGGCGGCCGAGGTGGAACGACGGGCGCACCTCGTCGAGCGTGATCGCGAAATAGCGCGTCGAGATCACGGTGTCGAGCAGTTCGCGCAGCATCAGGTCGAGACGCGCGAAGCTCGGGCCCGGATCGTCGTGGCGGTACACGGGCAGGTCGGCGAGCGTATAGCCCTTCGAGAACGTCATCAACTGGCCGGCGAGGCGCAGCAGCTCCTGGAACAGCCGCTCCGGATGCAGCGCCGCATGCTGGTGCAGGTGCGCGAGCGTCGCGAATGCGGCGTTCGCCGTGTGCAGCAGCCAGAACGACGCGATGTCCCCCGAGCGGAACTCGATGATGTTCTTCGACGGCTCGCGGTGAAAGCCGTACAGCGCGTTCACCTTCGCCTGCAGCGCGTCGACCAGCTGGCGCAGCCGCTGGTGCAGGATCGGCGACGCTTCGATCGCGAGGCACGGCGGCACGAAGCTGTCGTCGATCTCGAAGCCGGACGTCGCGGTGCGGCGCACGCGTACGAGCGGCACCGACAGCAACTGGTCGCGCGGCTCGCTGTGTGCGATCAGCTTGACCTGCGTCTTCAGGAACGTGATGTCGGCTTCGGCGGCGTCGGTGAAGTTGTCGGCGACGCTCGTCTGCTCGCTGACGAACCGCGTCATGAAGCCGGCGGCCGGATCGTCGCTGTAGTTGGTGCCGTTCTCGCGCAGCGGGTGCAGCGCGAGATAGAACACGAATTCGTTGATGCCGTCGGGCAACGTATCCAGTGCGATCGGCGGCGGCAGGTCGTCGGCCTGCGGCGCGGCATACAGCGCGCCGTCCGGGAACACGAGCGCGAGTTCGGCCACCCGCAGCACGTTGCTGCCGAGCGCGTCGCGGTCGATGCGCACCGAGCGCACGCCCCAGTTGTATGGCTGGATCGCCTGGATGGACTCGAACAGGCGCGCCTCGTGGTACGCGTCCTGCCGCTGAAAGTGTTGAGGCCGGAGGAACAGCCCTTCCCCCCACAGCACCTTGGCCGAATAACTCATGTCAAATCCGGTTAATGTGGCGTTTGCGATGTAATCGATTTGGTCGTGCCCGAATTAAATCGCCAAGTGTGTTAACTCTTGTTAATTGACATTCGTGCGTCATGTTTAACCGCAGGAGACCGAAGACAGCATATTCAGCGGTTGCGAAGGCGCACCCTGTTGCGGTGCGATGACCGTGCCGTCGGTGACCGTCATCGCGCAATTATGCAGGCCGATGATTATGCCGGATTTCTCCGACTTCACCGGATCGAACGTCAGTTTCCAGCGTTGCAGTGCGGGATCGCGGAACAGCGCGACAATGCCGAATGCCTGCGCTTCGCGCGATACCTTCTCGGTTGCCGTATAGCGCTGGCCCGGAATCAGCGTGATTTCACGCACGTTCAGCAGATCGGCGCCGAGTGCGGTTTTTTCCTTGGCCGGGTCGGTAAATGCGTCGAACGGCGCTTGCTGGAACGAGGTCGGGTCTTTCAGCGCATAGAGGCGCACGACGAGCGCGAGCGGCTTGTTGTCGGTCGCGGCATTCAGGTTCGGTGCGGCGGCCAGCGTGAGGCCTATGTTGCGCGGCGGCTTCTGCGCGTCGGGCACCTCGGGCTTGCCGATGCCGGCCGCGGACATCACGGCGCTCGCGGCCGAGCCGAGCAGCGGAGCGGCCGCGCATCCGGCCAGAAGGGCGCACGCAAGCAGCGGCAGCGCGTAGCGAATCATGGACGATCTCATCGTTTTTTCCGGCGTGCCGCCTTTATCCCTGTCAAAACTGCCGGGATATTGCCGCGTTCGCTGCGTATCCCCGACATTGCACCGTTCAACTATTAAGCACGCCCGCGTCAGGCGAGCATCCGGAAATTTTTTCCGCCATCCGGGCGGCGCGTCGTGCAACCAGTAAAACTTGCGCATTCCGGTCGAAAGAAAAACCGCTGCGAGCCCGCAGCGAGCGGCCATTCGAGGGGGTAGCGCCCGGTTTTAAAAGGAATTACTCTTCACACGACGATTGAATTATGAAAAATTGATCGGTACTATACCCGCGCGCTTCTTGCAAAGCAAAAGAACCAGATTCTCAACGATTTAAAACTCACGCGCCGGTGGATATAACGATGAAAGACCGTCTCTTCGCAAAACTGTCTGGGGTAGTGGTGGCTTGCGGCGTGATCGCCGGTTGTGCGAGCCAGCCTCCCGCGCCGCCGACTGCGGAAGTGTTCAACAAGTCGCTGGCCGATGCAGACGCCGTCGCGAAGGCGGGGGACCAGGACAAGGCGCTCGGCCTGTACCAGCAACTCGCGAAGTCGGACCCGACGCGCGAGGAACCGTGGTCGCGCATCGCGCAAATCCAGTTCGCACAAAACCATTACGGGCAGGCGATCGTCGCCGCCCAGGAAGCGCTGCAGCGCGACGCGACCGATCGTCAGGCGAAGAGCGTGCTGGCCGTCGCCGGCCTGCGGATCGCGACGCAGTCGCTCGGCGAGCTGCGCCAGGATGCATCGCTCGCGGGCGATGCGAAGTCCGACGCGCAGGCGCTCGCGAAGCAGTTGCGCGACACGCTCGGCGAATCGGCGCTGTTTCCGCCAGAAACCAAGATCGCGAAACCGCGCCCGCCGCGCCGCGTCGTCCATCGTGCGAAGGCCGCGGCCGCACCGACGGCCGAAGCGGCCGCGAGCGCCGCCCCGACGCCGCCCGCGGCGCAAAAGGGCAGCGCGGATCCGTTCGGCGCACTGCGCAACTGAAACCGCAACTGACGCGATAACCACAACTAACCTGGGAGCCGTCGAGATGGCCAAGAAAGAAAGCATTCAGAAAAGCTTGCAGAAAATACGGCCGCCGCGCGTCCAGCTGACCTACGAGGTCGAGAAGGGCGATGCGATCGAGGTGAAGGAACTGCCGTTCGTCGTCGGGGTCGTCGGCGATCTGGCGGGCCAGTCCGAAATCGAGCAGCCGAAGCTGCGCGACCGCAAGTTCGTCAATATCGACCGCGACAATTTCGACGACGTGATGAAGGCGATCGAGCCGCGCGCCGCGTTCCAGGTGGAAAACCGCCTGAGCCCGGAAGGCGGCAAGTTCGCGGTCGACCTGAAGTTCCGCTCGCTGTCGGATTTCAGCCCGGACGAAGTCGTCGAACAGGTCGAGCCGCTGCGCCGCCTGCTCGAGGCGCGCTCGAAGCTCGCCGACCTGCGCAACAAGCTCGCCGGCAACGACAAGCTCGAGGATCTGCTGTCCGAGGTGCTGAAGAACACGCAGCAGCTGCAGGAGCTCGCGAAGGGCACCGGCGGCGACAAAGACGGCGAATGACGACGGAGTGTTGAGATGAACCAGCAAACGGCTGCGGCCCAAGCGAGCGGCGCGGAATACGCCGCCGGGACTTCGTTGCTCGACGACATCGTCGAGAAGAGCAAGGTCGCGAAATCCGATTCCGAGCATGCGCGTGCGAAGGACCTGATCGGCGAGCTCGTGCACCAGGTGCTCGACGGCACGGTGATCGTGTCGGACAACCTGTCGGCCACGATCGATGCGCGCGTCGCGGAACTCGACCGCCTGATTTCCACGCAGCTTTCCGCGGTGATGCACGCGCCGGAATTCCAGCGCCTCGAAAGCACGTGGCGCGGGCTGGACTATCTGGTCAAGGAAAGCAACACGGGCCAGACGATCAAGATCAAGGCGCTGCACGCGCCGAAGCGCGACCTCGTGCGCGATTTCAAGGGCGCGAGCGAGTTCGACCAGAGCGCGCTGTTCAAGAAGGTCTACGAAGAGGAATTCGGCACGTTCGGCGGCTCGCCGTTCGGTGCGCTGATTGGCGATTACGAGATCTCGCGCCAGCCGGAAGACATGTATTTCATCGAGCAGATGTCGCACGTCGCGGCGGCCGCGCATGCGCCGTTCATCGCGTCGGCGTCGCCGGAGCTGCTCGGCCTCGAGTCGTTCTCCGACCTCGGCAAGCCGCGCGACCTCGGCAAGGTGTTCGACACCGTCGAATACGCGAAGTGGAAATCGTTCCGCGACGCCGAGGATTCCCGCTACGTCGGCCTGACGCTGCCGCGCTTCCTCGGCCGCCTACCGTTCAATCCGAAGGACGGCCAGACCGCGGAGAACTTCAACTTCGTCGAGGACGTCGACGGCACCGACCACGACAAGTACCTGTGGTGCAACGCGGCATGGGCCTTCGCGGCACGCCTGACGGCCGCGTTCGACGACTTCGGCTGGTGCGCGGCGATCCGCGGCGTCGAAGGCGGTGGCCTCGTCGAGGATCTGCCGACCCACACGTTCAAGACCGACGACGGTGAAGTCGCGCTGAAGTGCCCGACCGAAATCGCGATCACCGATCGCCGCGAGAAGGAGCTGAGCGACCTCGGCTTCATCCCGCTCGTCCATTGCAAGAACTCAGATTACGCCGCGTTCTTCGCTGCGCAGTCGGTGCAGAAGCCGAAAAAGTACAGCACCGACAGCGCGAATGCGAACGCCGTCCTGTCCGCCCAGCTTCAGTACATCTTCTCGGTATCGCGCGTCGCGCACTACCTGAAGGCGATGATGCGGGACAAGATCGGCAGCTTCGCATCGGCGCAGAACGTGGAGACTTTCCTCAACCGGTGGATTTCGCAGTACGTCCTGCTCGACGATAACGCCTCGCAGGAACAGAAAGCGCAATTCCCGCTGCGCGAGGCATCCATACAAGTGTCGGAGATTCCGGGCAAGCCGGGCTCGTATCGTTCGGTCGCGTTCCTGCGCCCGCACTTTCAGCTCGACGAACTCTCGATTTCTCTGCGACTTGTCGCTGATCTGCCCAAACCGGCAAATTCATAAGCGAGTAAATCGCCCGGGCGGGCCGCCTGGGTAGGACGTTAAAACCACCTCTTTGGGGAGTCGAAGGGCCATGTTACATATGCACTTGCAGTTTGGTAGTCCCGCGGTGAAGGGCGAATCCGCGGACAAGGACCATCAGGGCTGGATCGAACTGAAATCGTGGGATCACTCGATCGTTCAGCCGCGTTCGGCAACCGCATCGACCGCTGGCGGTCACACGATGACGCGTTGCGAGCACGGCGACATGATCTTCACGAAGGAAATCGATTCGTCGAGCCCGCTGCTGTACCAGCACGCTTCGGGCGGTACCACGTTCGACGAAGTGACGGTCCATTTCTCGCGCGCGGACGGTGAAGGCAAGCGCGTGCAGTATCTGGAAGTCAAGCTCAAGTACGTGATCATCTCGAGCATCGCCCCGAGCGTCCGCGAGGAAGGTCTGCCCCTCGAGACGTTCTCGCTGAAGTACGCAGCCGTGCAGTGGAAGCAAACCCAGCAGAAGATCGGCGGCAACCAGGGCGGCAACACGCAAGGCGCCTGGAGCCTGACGAAGAACGACAAGACCTACGCGGTCTAAGGTCGGTTGCGGCAACGGGGCGCTCGGCGTCCCGTTGCCGTTTTCGCTGTCAACACCGGCCGATGAAACGATTCGAACCCAGTTTTCTCGACAAGCTGTTCGACGACGAACCGCATCTGCCGGCCTCGGCCGCGATGCGGCAATTGTCGCTGGACGAGCTCAAGAACACGGTCGCCCGCGACGTCGAGGCGATCCTCAACACCCGTATCGCGCATACCGAGAACGAGCTGGCCGCGCTGCCGGAATGCCAGAAATCGGTGCTGACCTACGGGCTGAACGATTTCGCGGGGCTGAGCCTCGCGAGCCACTACGACCGCGCATTCATCTGCAAGTCGATCCAGCAGGCCATCGCGCGCCACGAGCCGCGCCTGCAGCAGGTGCAGGTGACGTTCGAGCTGAACGAGCAGGCCACCAACGCGCTGTACTTCGCGATCCAGGCGCTGCTCGTCGTGCACCCGGCCGAGGAGCCGGTGAGTTTCGACGCGATGCTGCAACCGTCGACGCTGCAGTATTCGGTCACGCGCGCACGCGCGGCACGCATGCAGTAAATCAAGCCGCCGAGCGGGCCGGACCGCCCGGTGGTGAATCAGGTCCGGCAGGAAATATTGAGGTTCGGGGTCGTCGATGGAAGAATTGCTGCCGTATTACGAACGCGAATTATCGTTTTTGCGGCGCTATTCGCGAGATTTCGCCGAACGCTATCCGAAGATCGCCGCGCGCCTCGCGCTGTCCGGCGAGCATTGCGAGGATCCGCACGTCGAGCGGATGATCGAGTCGTTCGCGCTGCTCGGCGCGCGCATCAACAAGAAGCTCGACGACGACTACCCCGAATTCACCGAAGCGCTGCTGGAAGTGCTGTATCCGCACTACCTGCGGCCGTTCCCGTCGTGTTCGATCGCGCAGTTCACGCCGGCTTCGCCCGGCCAGCAGACCGAACCGGTCGTGATCGAGCGCGGCACCGAGCTGAAGAGCCGTCCGATCCGCGGCGTGCAATGCCGGTTCCGTACCGCCTACGACGTGACGCTCGCGCCGATCCGCATCTCGGAAGCACGCTATACGCCGGTCGCGCTCGCGCCGAGCGCGACGGTGCTGCCGTCGAACGCGACGGGCGTGATCTCGATCACGTTCGAATCGCTCGCCGCGCAGCTCGATCTCGGCGCGCTGAAGCTGTCGACGCTGCGCGCGCACCTGCACGGCGAGCAGTCGTTCGTCGCCGCGCTCACCGACTGCCTGTTCGTCAACGTGCTCGGCGCGTACGTCGAACCCGAACGCAACGGCCGCTGGACCGCGCTGCGCAAGCTGCCGATCGCGCAGGCCGGCTTCGCCGAGGACGACGCGCTGATCGACTATCCGGCGAAATCGCATCCCGCATACCGGCTGCTCACCGAATACTTCGCGTTCCCCGACAAGTTCGATTTCGTCGACTTCGACCTCGCGGCGATCGCGCGCGCGTCGGGCCGCTGCCAGCGCGCGACGCTGCATCTGGTGCTGCAGGACGTGCGCAGCGATTCGCATATCGCGCGCCTGCTCGAATTGCTGACGGCGAGCCATTTCCGGCTGTTCTGCACGCCGATCGTGAACCTGTTCCGCCAGCACGGCGAGCCGATCCGCATCACGCACCGCGCGGTGTCGTATCCGGTGATCGCCGAGGCGCGGCGCGCGTTCGCGTACGAGGTGTACTCGATCGACTCGGTGAAGCTCGTCCGGCAGCAGGCGCACGAGGAATCGGTGATCGAGTTTCGGCCGTTCTATTCGCTGCATCACGGCGAAGCGGCGCGGATCGGCCACTACTGGTTCGCGCGGCGCAACGACTGGGTCGCGCAGAAGAGCCCCGGCTACGAAACCGAGATCTCGATCGTCGACATCGACTTCGAGCCGACGTCGCCGCAGACCGACACGCTGAGCCTCGATCTCACCTGCACGAACCGCGACCTGCCTGCCATGCTGGCGTTCGGCCTCGAAGGCGGCGACCTGTTCCAGGAAGGCGGCGCGCAGACGAGCGGCATTTCGCTGCTGCGTCGCCCGACGCAGAGCGTGCGCTTCGAGCGCGGCCGCGCCGCGCACTGGCGGCTCGTGTCGCACCTCGCGCTCAACCACGTATCGCTCGTCGCGCACGGCCTCGCACCGCTGAAGGAAATGCTGACGCTGTACGACCTGCGACGCACGGCGGTGTCGATGCGCCAGATCGACGGCCTGGTCGGCGTCGAGCAGCGCGGCGCCGTGCAGTGGCTGCCCGGCAAGCCGTTCGCGACCTTCGTGCGCGGCATCGAGATCCGGCTGACGATCGACGAGGAACACTTCGTCGGCGCGAGCCTCGCGTCCTTCGTGCGCGTGCTCGACAGCTTCTTCGGGCTGTACGTCCACCTCAACAGTTTCGTTCAATTGGTCGTCGTGTCGAAGCGCACCGGCGAGGAGATCATTCGATGCAAGCCCCGAACCGGCGAATCGATCCTGGCGTAGTCGACGCGCTGCTCGACGAGCCGCACCGCTTCGAGTTCTTCCAGGCGGTGCGCGTGCTCGAAGGGCTGTTTGCGCGGCAGGCGTCGGATGCGCCCGGCGCGTGGCGGCAGGGCGACGTGGTCGCGCAGCGCATCGCATTCCGCAACACGCTGTCGCTCGGCTTTCCGCCGAGCGAGATCGAAGGCGCGCGCTCGTTCGACGACGACGGCGCGTCGCTGAGTTCGGGCGAGCAGCGCGGCGCCGCGCTGGCCGCCGGCGAGCTCGGCCGCGTCGAACTGACGCCCGCGTTCTTCGGGCTGCTCGGCGGGCAGGGCGCGCTGCCGCTGCACTACACCGAGCAGATCGTCGCGCGCGAGCATCTGCGGCGCGACCATGCGGCGCGCGCGTTCTTCGACGTGTTCTCGAACCGCGCGACCGCGCTGTTCTACGCGGCGTGGAAGAAATACCGGCTGCCGTTCCACTACGAGCTCGACCGCGACGAGCGCTACCTGCCGCTGTTGCTCGCGATCGCGGGCGTGCCGAGCGACGAGGTGCGCGACAGCCTCGCGGCCGGCGCGGGCGGCGTGCTCGACGAGGCCGTGGCCGGCTACGCGCTCGCCGCGCGGCACCGGCCGATGTCGGCCGCCTACCTGCAGCGCACGCTGTCCGATTACTTCCGCGTGCCGGTGAAGATCGACCAGTTCGTCGGCAAGTGGTACGACGTGCCGCCCGATCAGCTGAGCGTGCTCGGCGAAGTCAATGCGGTGCTCGGCGCGACGGCGCTCGTCGGCGAGCGCGTGTGGCAGCGCGACATGCGCGCGCGAATCGTCGTCGGCCCGCTGTCCAAGCGCGACTACGAGGCGTTCCTGCCCGGCGGCGCGCAGGCCGTCGCGCTCGAGCGGATGCTGACGCTGCTCGCCGGCGTCACGCTCGAATACGAGGTGAAGCTCGTGCTGAAGCGCACCGAGGTCGGCGCGAGCGTGCTCGGCGCGGGCTCGCGGCTCGGCTGGGATGCGTTCCTGTGCACGCGCGACGCGGCCGAGGACCGTTCGGACGCCCGCTACGAACTGCACGTGATTCACTGAGACCCTAACAACAACACGCAATCGAACCTGAGATCGACGCCATGAGCACGCCTCTGAAGACCCTGATCACGAAACTGAACCCGCTGTGCCGCCACGCGACCGAGCGGGCGGCGAGCGCGTGCCTGGCGCGCGGCCACTACGAGGTCGATCTGGAACACCTGTTCCTCGCGTTGCTCGACGAGGCGACGGGCGACCTGCCGCTCGCGTTGCGCGCGAGCCGCGTCGATCCGCATGCGCTGCACGCCGATCTCGAACGCGAGCTCACGCGCCTGAAGACCGGCAACACGCGCACGCCGGTGTTCTCCGTGCACCTGATCGCGCTGTTCGAGCAGGCGTGGCTGATCGCGTCGCTCGATTCGCAGCTCGGCCGCATCCGGTCGGGTCACCTGCTGCTCGCGCTGCTGACCGCGCCGGATCTCGCGCAGTTCGCGCAACGGATGTCGTCGCGCTTCGCGGAAATGAACGTGACGGACCTGAAGCACAAGTTCGACGAAATCATGGCCGGTTCGAGCGAAGCCGAGCCGCGCCAGACGGACGACGAGGGCAGCGACGTCGCGCCCGCCGCCGACGGCATGGCACCCGCGGCCGGCCCGTCGAAGACGCCCGCGCTCGACACGTACACGACCAACCTCACGCAGCGCGCCCGCGACGGCAAGATCGATCCGGTGATCGGCCGCGAAGCGGAGATCCGCCAGGCGATCGACATCCTGATGCGCCGTCGCCAGAACAACCCGATCATGACCGGCGAGGCCGGCGTCGGCAAAACGGCGGTCGTCGAAGGGCTCGCGCTGCGGATCGCGGCCGACGACGTGCCGCCGCCGTTGCGCGGCGTCGCGCTGCACGTGCTCGACATGGGGCTGCTGCAGGCCGGCGCGAGCGTGAAGGGCGAGTTCGAGAACCGGCTGAAGAGCGTGATCGACGAGGTGAAGAAGAGCGCGCATCCGATCATCCTGTTCATCGACGAGGCGCACACGATCATCGGCGCGGGCGGCCAGGCCGGCCAGAACGACGCGGCGAACCTGCTGAAGCCGGCGCTCGCGCGCGGCGAGCTGCGCACGATCGCCGCGACGACGTGGAGCGAATACAAGAAGTATTTCGAGAAGGATGCGGCGCTCGCGCGGCGCTTCCAGGTCGTGAAGGTCGAGGAGCCGAGCGAGCCGCTCGCGGCCGCGATGCTGCGCGGGATGTCGGGCCTGATGGCGAAGCACTTCAACGTGCGGATCCTCGACGATGCGATCACCGAGGCCGTGCGCCTGTCGCATCGCTACATCAGCGGCCGTCAGCTGCCGGACAAGGCGATCAGCGTGCTCGACACCGCATGCGCGAAGGTCGCGCTCGCGCACAGCGCGACACCGGCGGCGATCGACGACACCAAGAAGCGCATCGAGCGCATCGATGCGGAAATCGCGTCGCTCGAGCGCGAGGCGGCGGGCGGCGCGGCGCACGACGAGCGGCTTGGCGAGCTGCGCGGCGCGCGCGACACGGCGCTCGAACAACTGGCAAAGGACGAGGAACGCTACGAAGCCGAGCGCGTGATCGTCGCCGAGATCACCGAGCTGCGCGATGCGCTCGACCGCGCACGCGGCCCGTCGGAAGACGGCCAGCCGGTCGACGTGCAGGCCACCCGCGACAAGCTCGCGGAGCGCGTCGCGGCGCTGCACGCGCTGCAAGGGGGCGAGCCGATGGTGCCGCTGCAGGTCGACGGCCACGTGGTCGCCGAGATCGTCGCCGCGTGGACCGGCATTCCGCTCGGCCGGATGGTGAAGGACGAGATCGACACCGTGCTGAACCTGCAGCCGCTGCTGACCGCGCGCGTGATCGGCCAGGACCATGCGCTGGAGGCGATCGCGCAGCGCGTGCGCACCGCGACCGCGAACCTCGAGGATCCGAACAAGCCGCGCGGCGTGTTCATGTTCGTCGGGCCGTCGGGGGTCGGCAAGACCGAGACGGCGCTGGCGCTGGCCGACATCCTGTACGGCGGCGAGCGCAAGATGGTCACGATCAACATGAGCGAGTACCAGGAAGCGCACAGCGTGTCGGGCCTGAAGGGCTCGCCGCCGGGCTACGTCGGTTACGGCGAAGGCGGCGTGCTGACCGAGGCCGTGCGCCGCAACCCGTATTCCGTCGTGCTGCTCGACGAAGTCGAGAAGGCGCACCCCGACGTGCTCGAAATGTTCTTCCAGGTGTTCGACAAGGGCACGATGGACGATGCGGAAGGGCGCGAGATCGACTTTCGCAACACGCTGATCATCCTGACCTCGAACGTCGGCTCGGCCGCGGTGATGCAGGCGTGCCTGAACAAGCCGGCCGAGGAACTGCCCGACCCGGACACGCTCGCCGAGACGCTGCGTCCGCAGTTGTACAAGACCTTCAAGCCGGCGTTCCTCGGCCGGATGAAGGTCGTGCCGTACTACCCGATTTCCGACGACGTGCTGGCCGAGATCATCGAGCTGAAGCTCGAACGCATCCGCCGCCGGATCGAAGCGAACCACAAGGCCGCGTTCGAGTGGGACGAGTCGCTCGTCGACGCGGTGCTCGCGCGCTGCACCGAGGTCGACTCGGGCGCCCGCAACGTCGACCACATCCTGAACGGCACGCTGCTGCCGGAGATCGCGGGCCACGTGCTGGGCCGGATCGCCGACGGCGCGGCCATCGCGCGCATCGCGGTGCGCGCGGACGAGGCCGGCGAATTCGCGTACACCGTCGAATGAGTCCCCGCACGCGACATCTCATGCATCAACGGATTCACTGAACCATGCCGATCAATCTCCCCGAGCTGCTGACGCCGATCAGCGAGGCGTCGCCCAGCGGCGACGACCTGCTGTTCTCGAACGAATTCGACGCGATCCAGGACGCGCGGCGCTACGACGACCCGACGCTCGACCAGGGCGAATGGGTGACCGAGATCAAGGAGGCCGACTGGGGCTTCGTCGTCGACCATGCGGGCGAGCTGCTGCGCACGCGCACGAAGGACCTGCGGCTTGCCGTGTGGCTGACCGAGGCGCTCGCGCTCGAGGACGGCATCACCGGCCTCACCGAAGGCTATGCGCTGCTCGAGGGTCTGTGCCGCGAGTTCTGGGACACCTTCCACCCGCTGCCCGAGGACGACGACATCGAGCACCGGCTCGGCAACGTCGCATGGCTGTCCGGTCGCACGGCCGAGCTGCTGCGCGCGGTGCCGCTGACCGACGGTGCATCGAATGCGTTCAGCACGCTCGACTGGGAAGTCGCGCAGCACGTCGCGCAGTCGATCAAGCGCGACCCCGAGCATGCGGACGACATCGCGCGCGGCAAGCCGTCGATCGAGCAGATCGACGCGTCGCGGCGCGTGACGTCGATCGCGTTCTACACGGCGCTGCTGGCGAACCTGAAGGCGTTCGAATTCGCGCTCGATGCGTTCGAGGAGCGGCTCGTCGAGCGCGCGGGCGATTCGGCGCCGAGCTTCCGGCAGGCGCGCGACGCGTTCGAGACCGTGTACCGGCTCGCCGAGCGCTTCGCGCGCGAACAGGGCTATACCGGCAGCGCGCCGCACACGCAGGCGGCGCAGCAGGCCCAGCCCGAGCGCATCGAGCCGGTGTTCGGCCAACCGATCCAGACCGAGGAGACTCACGTGCAGCAGCAGACCGCTTCGCGTCCTCCGGTGACGCAGACGATCGCCGGCATCCAGAACCGTGCGCAGGCCGTCGACCAGTTGCGTGCGGTGGCGCGCTATTTCCGTCAGACCGAGCCGCACAGCCCAGTCGCGTATCTCGCCGACAAGGCGGCCGAATGGGCCGACATGCCGCTGCACAAGTGGCTCGAGAGCGTCGTGAAGGACGACGGCTCGCTGTCGCATATTCGCGAACTGCTGGGCGTGCGGCCCGACGAGCAGTCGTAAACGCAAGACGGGCGGTGCATCGCTGCCGCCGCCCGTCGTATGCCGTGCCGCCGCCGCGCTCCGTCATGGAGACGGCGGCCGGTCGAGGTCCCGTTACTGCCCGACGCGGAATTCGATCCGCCGGTTCCGCGCCCGCCCGTCGGCCGTATCGTTCGGCGCGATCGGCTGATCCGGCCCGACGCCCGTCGTCGTCATCTGCTGCGGCGGAATGCTCTTCGTGATCAGGTAGCCCTTCACCGCATCCGCGCGCGCCTGGCTCAGCGCGATGTTCGACGTCCGGTTCCCCGAGTTGTCGGTGTGGCCGATGATGTCGACCGTGCGGTTCTGCATCTTCGCGAGCGCGGCCGCCATCTGGTCGAGGATCAACTTGCCCTGCGGCGTCAGCGTCGCGCTGCCGGTCTCGAACTCGATCGTCCGGTTCGCGAGCGTCTGGTCGAGCACGCCCTGCTCGGACGCCGACACGCGCAGCCCGTTCTTGATCGTGTACGTCGGGTTCAGCGTGTTCGCCATGTCGCTCGCGAGCTGCTGGCGCTGCGCCTCGTTGTGCACCTCGCCCTTCATCTCGATCTGCGTGCCGTTGATCTTCAACTGGCCCTTGCTGATCTGCTTGAGCTGCGCGCCGAGCAGTTTCTGCACGTTCGCGCTCCAGTTCGGCGGCGTCGCGACGTCGCCCACCTCGATCTGGTCGACGACGTTCGTCGCGCCGTAGGTATCGCGCAGCTTCTGCAGCACGGCGGCCTTGGTCGCCTCGTCGGGCACCTTGCCGCCGACCACCACCTGGCCGGGCGCCGCGTTCGCGGGCGGCGGCGTGAGCGTGCCGGCGGTGCCGTGCACCACCGTGCCGGACGCGCCGCCGGCGTTGGGGTTGGCCTGCGGCAGCGCGGTCGTCGCGACCGTGCCGTTGCCGACCGGCGTGACGGTCGCACCGGTGTTCTGCGCGAAGGCCGCGCCGCTCGCGACGAGGCCGGCCGCGAACAGCGCGGCGAGGGCGGGCGAGACGGCGGCCGACAAGCGTGCGCGCCGGACCTGAATCGTGCGATGCATGCGGTCAGCCTCCGATGAACGCTTCGCGGAACGCGTCGATGGCGACGCGCAGCGAGAGTTGCGGTTGGTCGAGGTAGCTGACGAGCTTGCTGATCTGGTGATCGTTTTGCGCATGGGCGTCGATCCACTCGGGATCGTCGATGTCGATGTTGTGGGCGGCGTAGGTCTGCGGGTCGACGACGCTCAGCAGCGTCTTCGCCGACGCGCCGTTGAAGCCGATGACGAGCCGTTCGCGTTCGGCGATCGTGCCGATGAAGATCGCGAGCTCGAAGTCGGCCTGCGCGACGAACGGCGCGATCAGCTCGAGCCAGAACGCGGCGACGAGGCTGCGGTAGAACGGATCGACCGGCAGCGGCAGCGTGAGGCCGCGTTCGATGTGCGACGAACCGCTCTGCATCACCGGCCGCAGCAGCGAGCCGAGCGCGAGCATCGCGCCGCGCAGCCGCACCGGATGACCGCTTTCGAGCAGCATCTCCTGCAGGCCGTGCAGCGTCTGGTGTTCGACGAAATCGTTGAAGGTGCCGTCATGCGACGTGCCGGGGCCGCCGATGTCGATCGGCACCTGCGTGTCGCCGAGCGCCTGCAGCGCGCCGGGCGGCTCGTCCTTGCCGAGCAGCGGCGGGATCTGCGCGGCGACGCGCGACCACAGCCGCGCGAACGCGAGCGGGCTGCGCGCGAGGAACGCGACCGGCCGGTCGACCTCCAGCGCGGTGGCGCCGAGGAACGGGAAGCGGCGCATCGACACGTCGTGACTCGCGACCATGTGGCCCGCGATCGCGAGCTTGCTGCGCGAGCCGAGAAACGCGAAATGCATCGGCTTCGCATCCTCGTAGACGATCTTCCAGCGCGGATCTTCCGCGAGCAGCTCCAGCGCCTGCGCGATCCAGCGATCGAGCGTCTGCAGCAGTTGCGGATTGTGCGCGCTCTTCACGAAGTCGCCGCGCGACGGAATCTTGCCGAAGTAGGCGATTTGCGCCTGTACGGTTTGCGTCATTGCGCCCTCTGTGCATTCGTTGCGTTGGCGGCCGCGACCGCCGGCGCGGCGCCCGGCGTGCCGGTGCCGGCTTGCGTCGCGTTCTGCGCGGCGCCCGCGCTCGCGTCGGCGACCGACGACGGCAGCTGCAGGCCGCGCAGGCTTTGCTGCTGCGGCTGGTCGCCGCCACCGGCCGACGGTTGCGACGTGCTGATGATGCGCATCGTCACCGACACGTTCACGCTGCCCTGTGCCCACGTCAGGTCGAAGGTGCCATCCGGACGGCGCTTGCGCTGCGCCGAGTTGATCAGCTTCTCGAGACCGTAGCGGCCCGGCTCGTTGACGAGCTGCACCGTGCGGCCGTCGAAGGTCGTCGCGGACAGCGTCGCGCCCGGCGAACCCTGCGGGTTCGGCCACACGAAGTTGGTCCACTGCGGCGGCGTGTTGCGGTAGCGCAGCTGCTGGCCGTCGATCGCGATCGTGTATTCCGTCGTGCCCGTGCTCGGTTGCGGCAGGATCTGGAACACGGTCTGCGGCTCGGCCGACGCGGCTGCGCTGCCGGCCGCGCCGCCGGCGAGCGGCGCGACCCAGCGGGCGAAGCCGTTGGTGAAGTCCGGCGTGAGTCCGATGCCCATGTCGCCCCACGTGCGGGCGGCGAGCGTGTCGCCGCGGCGCACCGCGAGCGGCCCGAGCGTCGTGCCGACGAACTTCGCGATCGAGCCGTCCGGACCGAACACCTGCGCGATCTCGCCGGCGCCGGCCTCGACCTTCGCGTTCGCGGCGAACGGGTACTTCGTCGCGAGCGAGCTCTGGAACGGCTGGTAGACCTGCGCGTTCCACACCTTGTTGACTTCGGCGCTGGCCGGCTGGATCACGACCGCGAACGCCTGCATCAGCGGCCGCACCAGCAGCGGACGCAGCGACTTGCGTTGCGAATCGGTCAGGCCCGTCAGCATCTGCTCGTCGACGAGCTTCAGCGAATCGGCGAGTTCCGAACCGCTGCCGTCGAGCGTCTGCTGCATCAGCTGGCGCGCGCCCGGCCCCGGGTCGCCCTGGTTCTTGATCACGTTGAAGCGCGTGCGGACCTTCGACAGCGACTCCATGTAGCCCTTCAGCATCGACGTGCCGTCGTGCGTCGCGACGATCCGCGCGAGCCCGACGAACTCCTGGCCGATCGGACCCATCGGCACCTCGGCCGGATTGCCGTTGATGTCGATGTTGGCTGCCGCCACCTGGCCGGCCTGCGAGCGCGAGAACAGCTGCTTGACCCAGTTCACGACGCCCGTCTGCGCCTTCTTGATCGTCACGTTCGCGAGCGACGGGTTGTCCCACGACGTCTGGTCGTACGCGGTCTCGAGGATCTTGCGGATCGGCGAATCCTGCGGGTCGCCGAGGCGGTTCATCCCGTCGACGGCCTGGCCGAAGCTGGTGAAGCCCTGTACCGCGATGCCCTGCATGAACTTCTGCCAGTGCTGCGCGTACTCGGTCTTGTACATGCCGACGAGCGTCTTCTGGATCTGCTCGGGGCTGCCCTCGAGCGTCAGGTCGTCCTGCGTCGACGTGTTGAGCACCCAGTCCTTCGCCTGCAGCTCCTTGGTCGCCGCATCGCGGATCGCCGGCTGCACGTAGTCGAACCACGCTTCACGCGTGAACGTGCCCGGAATCGCGTAGCTGCCTGCCACGAGCCCCTGGTTGCCGTCGCCGACGATGCGTGCGATGGTCATCGGCGCGAAGCGGGTCGACGCGCGGGCCTTGATTTCCTCGTAGACGCGCTGGCGGGCCGGCATGCCGCGCACCACGCGGCGCAGGTTCTCGCGCGTCTGGTCGACGAGCGCGAGGTTCGCGTCGATCATCGGCCAGTCGTTGTCGTTCACGCGGGACAGGTAGAACGAGATCATCCGCTCGGCGCTCCGGATCATCTCGTCGCGCGGCATGTTGCCGCGATTCGTCTCGAGCCAGCCGCGCCAGAAGCGGGCGAGCTGGTCGGTCAGGTGCGCCTGTTCGACGTGACGCTTGTCGGACAGCATCAGGTACGTCTTGAGCGCGTTGTACGCATCCTGCACGTTGGTTGGCGACGCGTCGCTGTAGAGGCCGCCTTGCGGGGCGGCCGCCTGTTGCGGTGCGGTGGCCGGCGCGGTGCCGGACGCGGCCGGCGCGGCGCCCGCCTGCGGGGCGGCGCCTGCCGCGTTCGTCGAGACCGGTATCGTGCCGCCCTGCACGGCGCCCGATTCGGGCGGGCGCGTCATCGGCACGAGCTGCTCGGGGTGCGCGTTCACGTCCTTCATGAACGACGCGAGGTTTTGCGAGACCGGCGCGAGCAGGATCTGGCGCACGCCGTTGTAGTACTCGGTCAGCAGATGCTGCTCGAGCCGGTCGCCCTGGTACAGGCCGAGCGACACCGACATCGGCTTGTCGCGGCGGAACTGTTCGAGCTGCTCGATCCGGTCCTCGAGGATGTCCATCGCCTGCAGGCGCGACTGCAGGTCGTTGCGGCCCTGCTGCAGGCGCGTGACGTTGTCGAGGTCGGCCTGCACGTTCGCGACCAGCTGCTGGTTGCCGATCGTCGACCAGGTCCAGCCGCCCAGCGCGAGCGCGAGCGCCGCGACGAAGCCGAAGAAGGTCGCGTAGCGCAGCCGCGTCTTGGTCGGGCTCGCGAACTGGCGCACCGTCTGGCGGTCCGCGAAGATCACCTTCGAGAACAGGTCACGCAGGAAGAAGCCGTTCTTCGAGAACGCACTGTGCGGTTTCGGCAGCGCATTCCCGTCGAGGCCGAAGCGGTGCGCGATGCGCTGCGCGGCCGCGCTGTTGGTTTCGCCTTCCTGCAGCGCGCTGGTGAAGTAGAAGCCGCGGAAGATCGGCTTGTACTGGAACGGGTTGTTCTCGAACAGCGTCGCGAGGAACGCGCGCAGCGACGGCTTGATCGTCGAGAATTCGAGCGGGAAGCTCAACTGGCCCGGCGACAGCTGGTTGCCGCGCGACAGCGACAGTTGCGCGACGCTGATTTCCTTCAGCCCTTCGTAGAGTTCCTCGAAGTGCGTGTCGAACTGCGCGACGACGTCGCGCTTGTCGTCGGGCTCGTAGGGCAGGGTGGCGCCCCACACGCGGTCGTACTCGTGCTTGTCGCTGCTGCTGAAGAATTCGGTGAAGCCGGTGATCAGGTCGGCCTTCGTGAACATCACGTAGACCGGCGCGAACACTTCCAGCTTTTCCGTCAGCTCCTGAACGCGCTGACGGAGGTTCTTCGCGAGGTTGATCGCGAATTCGGGGCGATTGCCGGTGAGTTCGGCGATGCTGGCCGTGACGATGATGCCGTTGATCGGCGCCTTCGGACGGTAGCGCTTGAGCAGCCCGAGGAAGCCGAGCCACTCGCTGCGGTCTTCCTCGTGCACCGAATAGCGGCCGGCCGTGTCGAGCAGGATCCCTTCGGTCGTGAAGAACCAGTCGCAGTTGCGCGTACCGCCGATGCCGTGGATCACGGCGCTGTTCTTGTCCGCGAACGGGAACTGCAGGCCGGAATTGAGCACGGCGCTGCTCTTGCCCGCGGCCGGGTTGCCAATCACGATGTACCACGGCAGTTCGTACAGCGCGGAGCCGCCCGACACCTGGCCGATCTTCGACGTCTTGATCGTCTTCACCGCATCCGACAGGCGCGTGCGCAGCACGTCGAGGTCGGCGGTCTTCGCGTCCGGTGCGAGCGCGGCAGCGGCCGGCGCGGCGATCTTGCCGGTTTCCGCCTGCTCTTCCAGCACCTGGCCGAGCTGCTGGTTCGCACGCTTCACGCGCCAGCGGCGCCACAGCGCGACCACGAGCCACAGCGCGAGGATCGCCGCGAACGCGGTCGCCGCCCACAGGAGCGGCAGCTGCAACATGTCGGCGACGATGAACAGAATGGCCGCTAGCGCGACGATCCCGACGATCGAGAGCGTACGCGGATGAGTCAGCACGTTGAGGATGCGTTGCATAGGACGTTCAGGTTCCGGTGCGATTCGGTGAGGCGACGCAGGCGCGTCGAGCGGCAAGGGTGGCGCCGCGATGTGTCGCCATGCTGTCAAACGGGATGAAGGGGGCTGGCATCAATGCGCCCGCGGCATCGGAGAAGGCGCGCGCATTAACGAAAGGACGCTGTGAGATTTAAAACGGAAGCGGCGGCCGGAAAAAATCGCGCACCGGAATGCCCGATTTTCTGCGTCGCCCATATCGTTTCCTGCCGGGATATTAAAAAGCCCCATGCCGCCCTCATTATTTCCTGTCCGGCAGCCCTGGCTAGCTGCCGCGTCCCAGTTTAAAACCGGGTTTATGGTATTCCACGTGCCCGAGATCCATCATTTTCCATCGGCCGCCCCAGATCAGGCCGACTTGTTCGGCGACCTGGCCGTACAACTGGTAGCCGCGCATCGCCCACGGATCTTTCTCGGAAATGACCAGCTTGCCGTCGCGCAGGAATGCGTTATCGGCCGCCAGCCCGAATTGGTGATAACTCTGGAAGGCTGCCGCGTTGGTCACGTTGCTGCCCATCTGCGCCAGCCGGTTCTGCCGTTCCGGGCTCCGGTAACCTTCCAGCAACGCCATTTCATAACCGTGCTGTTCGTGCATGATCTTGTAGACCAGCAGCAAACGCGTACGGAAATCCGGATCCAGCAGGTTCCAGTCGCGGCTCGCATCCTTCAGCGCCGGGCGGACCTGTTCGACTTCCTTGGTGGCGAAGACTTCCGGCGGCAGCGG
The DNA here is from genome assembly GCF_029522185.1 of Burkholderia sp. IO2. Classification (NCBI taxonomy): domain Bacteria; kingdom Pseudomonadati; phylum Pseudomonadota; class Betaproteobacteria; order Burkholderiales; family Burkholderiaceae; genus Burkholderia; species Burkholderia sp. IO2. Next base: position 53,843 of record NZ_JAKWFH010000020.1, read on the forward strand.
CGGGGGCGGCACGAGTTGCTCGCCCTGCAGCAGCGCGGCGATCTTCTCGTCGGGCACGCGCGCCGTGTCGTCGTACTGGAACAATTGCCGGCCGCGTAACGCAATGGCGACCAATGGCGGCGTCGCAAGAATACCTGCCGATACCATAATCATCAAGCGCCGCCGAACCAGTAAATTTTGCACATCGTTTAATGCGCCGCGCGTAACGCTTGCCGATTTAACAATCTGACTCCGCGTGCGCGCGGCGCGATCGTTCGCACGGCGGGTAAGACGGCCGTGAAACTGGGCAACGGATTCGAAAACGGTCGCGCGGATACCCGGTAAAAGCAACAGTGCCGCAACGGCGACGGCAAGGGCGAAATAGGCGACGAGTGCGACGGCAATCAACGATATCCCCGGAAATTGGAATTGATTGTGTTTTGCAATGCTTGCTCTTAGAATCAGGCTGCTTCGAGAGGCCGGGCTATATTATCGCGGTGAATTAAACCAGGATTCAATGAGACGCTGAATGAGTGCGCCGGAAAATTCAAATTCGAAAACTCCGCCCAGCCTGCTGTCCGATACTAAACCGGCGGGCGAGGGAGGGCCACGGCAGTCGCGCATTCTCGCGGATCTGGAAGGGCGTGTCACGCCGCCCGCCGAGCCGCCGCGCCGTTCGCTGAAGGCGCCGATCGCCGCGGTCGTGGCGTTGGTCGTGGCCGTCGGCGGCTGGGGCGCGTGGCGCATGCAGCAGTCGTCGGGCGAGCAGCCCGCGGTCGTCGCGGCCGCGACGGCACCCGCGGCGGCTGCGCCGGACAAGGCCGCGCCGGCCAGCGGCGCCGCCGCGCAGGTCGCGCAGAACGGCGCGTCCGCTGCGTCGGCCGTGCAACCGGCCACGATCGTCAACGACGATTCGGCGTCCCAGGCCGTTGCATCCGCATCGGCTTCCGCCGCCTCCGCGGCGGACAACAGCCGGCTGTCGCGCGCGCTTGCCAACGGCGCCGAAGAGGGCTCGGGCGGGGCGGCCGCGGCCGGCGTCGCCGCCACTGCGGCCGCCGCAGCGGCGACGTCCAAGACCGCGAAGGCCGACGCGTCGAAGAGCACGAAGGTCGCGGCTCACGGCAAGACCGACACGAAAACCGAGGCGAAGGTCGACACGAAGGCCGAAGCCCGCAAGCATCGCAAGGAACAGCAGGCCGAGCTCGCGCAGGCGAAGAAGCGCCGCGAAGCGACGTCCACCCGAACCGCGAAGGCGGCCGGGAAGGACGATCCGGATGCCGATCTGCTCGCGGCGCTCGTCGCGCGCACGAAGCCGGCCGACAAGAAACTCGCCGCGCAGAAGGGGCAGGCCGTGCCGACCAAGACGGCGGCAACCACCGGCGGCTCGCTGGCGTCGCGCGTGAAGGAGTGTTCGGAGCGCGGTTTCTTCGAGGATCAGCTGTGTCGCTGGCGCGTGTGCGACGGCCACTGGGGCAAGGACCCCGCGTGCCCGAGCGCCGCGCAGTCGGAGACGCGGCAGTAACGCGTGCCGCGCCCGTCACGAGGTCTTTCCGGTCAGCGCCGCCCATCGGGCGGCGCGTTGTTTTTGGGGCAGGAGAAGCTGCCGGTATGATGTCGCGTGACACTGTCACGCGCGCGTCACGCCCGTCGGGCATACGTCTCCTTTCCTTACCCGGCGCGGGCCCGCGACCCGCGATGTGCGGCGCGCCGCGTGCCGCACCCCCTTCGACACGATGGACCTGATCGTACAGACTTACGGCGCCGATACCTCCGGCATGGTGTGCGGATTCCGCTTCGATCCGGGCGGCGCCGGCGCGCTGCTCGATGCCGACGCGGCCGCCGCGTGGCTGCGCACGTGCCGCGAGCACGGCGCGGCCGCATCGGGCGATTTCGTCTGGCTGCATTTCAATCTCGCGCACGGCGCGAGCGAGCGCTGGATGCGCACGCATCTCGGGTTGCCCGACAGCTTCTTCGAATTCCTGCACGAAGGCTCGCGCTCGACGCGCATCGAGCAGGAAGACGGCGCGTTGCGCGCGATCGTCAACGACGTGATGTTCAACCTCGAACTGACGCCGTCGGAGATCGCGACGCTGTTCGTCCACGTCGAGCGGCGCATCATGGTGACCGCGCGGCTCAAGCCGCTGCGCTCGGTCGACACGCTGCGCGCATGCGTGCGCGACGGCGAGCAGTTCCGCTCGCCCGCGGAACTGCTCGTGCACCTGTTGCGCGACCAGGCCGACCTGCTGATCCAGATCATGCGGCGCACGAGCATCGACGTCGACCGCATCGAGGATCGCTTCCTGTCGCAGCGGCTCACGTCGAGCCGCATCGAACTCGGTGCGATGCGCCGCACGCTGACGCGCCTGCAGCGCATGCTCGCGCCGGAGCCCGGGTCGATCTTCCGGCTGCTCGCGAAGCCGCCCGCGTGGCTGCACACGGAAGACGTTCAGGAGCTGCGCGAGTCGACCGAGGAATTCTCGCTGGTGCTCGCCGATCTGGCGGGGCTCAACGAGCGCATCAAGCTGCTGCAGGAAGAGATCGGTTCGCGCCTCGACGAGCAGAACAACCGGACGCTGTTCACGCTGACGCTCGTCACCGTGATCGCGCTGCCGATCAACATCGTCGCCGGCTTCTTCGGGATGAACGTCGGCGGCGTGCCGTTCTCGGAGAACAAGCACGGCTTCTGGCTGATGGTGCTGCTCGTTGCCGGCTTCACCGCGCTGGCCGCGTGGTGGGCGTTCCGGCGCCGCGACGATCGTTAGCGCGGCATCGGGCGTTGCATCGACGCATCAACGCAGCAGCGCGATCGCGCGTTCGCCGATCACCATCCCGAGCAGGCCGACGAGCGCAACGAGCGGCGGGGCCGACGAGCGCACGTGCAGCAGCGCGTACAACACGCCGACACCGACGCCCACCGCGAGCGAGGTCACGTAATCCATCATGGCGGTCTCCCGTGGGGCCGGTGTCAGGGCTTGAGGATGACGCGCTCGCGCGCGCCGGCCAGCACCGCGCGATACGCGTCGTGCGCACGCTCGAGCGGGTACACGTAGTCGTCACCGATCGGGAACGGGCGCAGCGTGCCGTTGCCGAAGCCGGGCGCGAGCGTATCGAGGATCTGCGCGACCGCGGCCGCGCCGAGCTGCAGCGAATCGATGCCCACGAACGTGTGCTGGCCGCGATAGAACGCGAAGATGTCGAACGGCACGCTGCGCTCGATCGTCGAGATGAAGATCTGTCGCGCGCCGATCGCCATCGACGCGTTCGCCGCTTCGAAATACGGGCTGCCGACCGTGTTGTAGACGATGTCCGCGCCGTGGCCGCCGGTCAACTCGCGTACCGCGTCGGCCACCGTCCGGCTCGATGCGTCGATCATGGGGACGTCGCCCGACGCATGGCCGCGATAGGCGCCGGGCCCGCGCTCGACGCCGATCACGGTCGCGCCGCGTGCGGTGGCGAGCTGGATCGCGGCCTGACCGACCTTGCCGTGCGCGCCGAACACGAGCACGACGTCGTCGGCCGTCGGCATGCCGGCCCGGCGCAGGCCTTCGTACGCGGTGACGAACGGCACGCCCACGCCGGCCGCCTCGTCGAGCGTCAGCACGCCCGGCTTGCGGCGCACGTGCGCGGCGTCCAGTACGAGCCATTCCGCATGCGAACCGTCGCGCCCGACGCCGAGATCGCCACCCGAGCCCCACACCGGCGCGCCGATCCAGTTGTCGGGGCCGCTGCGCACGATGCCGGCCCAGTCGCGCCCCGGCGTGCGCGGCCACACCGCATGCGGCATGCGGCCGAGCGCGGCCTTCACGTCGCTCGGGTTCACGCCGGCCGCGCGCACCTCGATCAGCATCTGGCCGTCGGCCGGTACGGGCGGGGCGATGTCCCGGACCCGCGCGTCGAGCGACTCGATGTCGGCGGCGGGGCTGTCGAAGCGGATGCTGCGCATGATGATCTCCGTGAACGATGGCGGCTGCCCGGCCCGGCGGGCCGGCGCGTGCGGCGGATGAAACCGGTGAATGCAGTCTAGTGGGCCCGGTTTGACGCGGAAACGTGCAAAGGCGGATGATTGTTTTGCGTATTCCGCATAGCCCATCCACAGGCTCACGAATGGACGACTTCCTTTCCCCGCACCTCGCGCTGTTCGTCGACGTGGTCGACCAGCAGAGCTTCTCGGCGGCCGCGCGCCGGCTCGGCGTCGCCGCGTCGTCGGTCACGCGGCGCATCGACCGGCTCGAGACGCAGCTCGGCATCCGTCTCCTGCATCGCACCACGCACGCGCTGCGGCCGACCGAGGCCGGGCAACTGCTGTACGGGCGCGCGACCCGGATGCTGGCCGAGCTGCGCGGATTGCAGGAAGACCTGCACAGCCAGCACGACGAACCGGGCGGGCTGCTGCGCGTCGACTGTCCGGCGCCCTTCGGCCGGCGGCACCTGATGGCCGCGCTGGCCGCGTTCATGCAGCGCTATCCGGCGCTGCAGGTCGACCTCGTGCTGACCGACAGCATGGTCGACCTGCAGGGCGCGCGGCTCGGCTCCGACGTCGATCTCGCGGTGCGCATCGGCCCGCTCGAGGACACGCGTTTCGTCGCGACGGTGCTGGCGCCGCAGCGGCGCGTGCTGTGCGCGAGCGCGGCCTACCTCGCCCGGCGCGGCGAGCCCGCATCGCCCGACGCGCTCGCCGGCCATGACTGTCTCGCATGGCATGGCGCGCCGCCGCCCGGCGCGTGGCGCTTCGGCGAGCGCCGTCACGTGCCGGCGCAGCCGCGGTTTCGCAGCAATCATTCGGAAGCGTTGCTCGAGGCGGCCATCGACGGGCTCGGTCTCGCGCACCTGCCGACCTGGCTCGCGGCGGACGCGCTGCGCGACGGACGGTTGCGCGCGCTGCTGCCGCAGTACGCGGCGGCGCCCGAGCCGGCGACGATCCACGTGCTGCGTCAGCAGGCGCGCGGCAGTGCGCGCACGTCGCGGCTCGTCGCGTTCCTCGCCACGTGGTTCGCGCAGCCGGCGTGGGACGCCGCGTGGGCGTGACGACGGGCGAACGCCGCGCCCCATGAAAAAAGGGCCTCGCATGCGAGGCCCGTCAACAGGTCGGAGAAACCGGTACGCCGGCCGGCGCCGCGGGTCGCGCGGCACCGGCCGGACGCGCACCGTTACTGCGTGACTACCTTGCGCGGCTTGAAGATGCCCTGGTATTGCAGGGCCGGGCGTTGCTTCGTCACCGGTTCGATGCCGCTGAAGCTCGGCGTCTGGCGCAGCTTCATCGCGGCCGGCGAAGCGACCGAACCGATCGACGTCGAGCGCGAAGCCGGCGCGAGGTTGTTCGCGACGAGCAGCGCCGCTTCGCTCTTCAGGTTCGCCAGCAGCACCGGATCGGTGGAGCTGTTGATCTGCGTGAGCAGCCCGCTCCAGGCCGCGTCGCTGTAGTTCACGACGTAGTAGTCGAGACCGCTCGGGTCGGCGACCACGCCCGTGCAGCCGTCGATCCGCGTCTGCGTCTGCGTGTCCTTCAGCGCGAGTGTCGTGCGTTTCGCGAGACCCTGGCCGTACGCGAGCGTGAGCGGCACCGTCCACTGCAGGCCCGGATACGCGTTCTTGTTCGGGAACGGCTGCTGTTTCAGCGTGACGACCGTCTGGTTCTTCGTCAGGTCGCATTGCGTGTCGAGCGAGATCAGCGGCACGCCGGTCTGGCGCACGTAGCTGTCGCCGATCGGGCCGACCGCCTGGCCGCTTTCCTTCGACAGCGCATCCCACAGACGCTTCGGCGTCCCGTTGCCGAACGAGTAGTCGACCAGGTACTGCTGCAGGCCCTTACGCAGCGTCTGCTCGCCGAGATAGTTCTCGAGCGTCTTCAGCACGTGGCCGCCCTTGTCGTACGTGAACGCGCTGGCGCTCAGCACGAAGTCGTTCGACGCCCAGTCGTTGAAGTTCGGCGCGACCGGGAATGCGTTCGGGCCGATGTCACGATTGATCACGCGATACTTGTTCTTCACCTGGTCGAGCCAGCTGAACTCGTCGGGGAAGAACTGGATCGTCGTCTTCGTCTCGAAGAACGTCGCGAACGATTCGTTGAGCCACACGTTGTCCCACCAGTCGGTGGTCACGAGATCGCCGAACCACTGGTGCGCCACTTCGTGCGTCAGCACTTCGTTGCCGTAGTGCGACATCGGCTGACCCGGCTGCGGCAGGATGTCGTCGGCGAACTCGAGGATCGAGCCCCAGTTCTCCATCCCGCCGAAGTTCAGGTCCTTCTGCTCCTTGAACGCATCGTTCGCGGCCACCGTGTCGAACTTCGTGAGCGGCAGCGGGATGCCCGTGTAGCGGTAGTAGTAGTCGAGCGCCTGCTTGGTGCGGTCCATCGCCGGCTTCGCCCACTCGCTCATGCCCGGCGGCGTGAACACGCGCAGGTGCAGGCCGCCCTTGCCGCCCGGCAGCGGGCTCGTGAAGTCGTCCTCGTAGGTGTCGAACATGCCGCCGCCGAAGAACAGCAGGTACGACGGCATCGGCGGGGTCTTCTCAAACTGCACGAGCTTGTAGCCGCCGCCGACGTTGGTCGACGGCTTCTCGGCCGCGTTCGACACGACGCGCCAGCTTTGCGGCACTTCGGCCGTCACTTCATAGGTCGGGCGGAACGCCGGCTCGTCCCAGCCGGGGAACCACTGGCGCGACAGGTTGGTTTCGCCCTGCGTCAGGATCGCGCCGCTCGTCTTGCCGTCGGTGCCCTTCAGGTCGACGCGGAACACGCCTTCCGCGGCCGAGCAGCCCGGATACGGATCGTCGCCGCAGCTGCCGCCCGTGTGGTTGACCGGATCGTCATACGACTTGAAGTTGATGATGCCCGACCACTCCATGTGCAGCGAATAGTTGCCCGGCGAGATCGAGCCGCTCACGGGGCGCAGCTGATAGAAGTCGCCCTTGTCCTGCGGCGTCGCGATCAGCTGGATGTTGCCCGGCTGCAGCGTGATGCGGCCGTTGGTGAACTTGATCCGGTGGCCGGCGATCACGATGTTGTTGACCGGCTTGAGCACCTTGATCTCGACGTCGGCGCGGCCGTCGAACGCGTTCAGCGCTTCGTTCGGGCGGAACCACAGCCGGTAGTTCACGGGCACCACGGTGTCCGGCAATTCGACGGGCGAGACGCTCTTGTCGACGTTCGATGCGCTCGGCGGCGCGGCGACGGTGGGCGACGAGCCCGTATGCGGCGCGCCGGCGGAGCTGAGCGCGGAAGCGGAGCCCGCACCGCCGTCGTCGCCGCCGCACCCGGCGAGCGCGAGTGCGGCGACGAGCGGCAGATAACGCATCTTGCGAATATGGATCGACATGACTGAAACCTCGATTGTTGAAAGAATCGTTCAGTGCTGCGAAAACGCCGGCAAAAGCAACCCCTCGCCGTTTAATCAACAGCGAAAAAATGCCAATGACGGATTATTCGAAAAGACGGCGGCCGACTACGTGAAGGTAATCATGGTTTACTGCCCCCTCTGGATTTCCGGATGTCGGTTAACTTGCCGGTTCAAAATGGCCGGGCGCGTGTTGTACTGAATTGATTTCGCGCGCACGACACGGGGCAGCACGCCCGGCGCAGGCGCGCAATCCCTTTGAACCGACGACCTACGGGGCTGGCCGGGCCAGTCCGCAGGACGGAAGGACAGCGTGTCGCCGTCCCGTAAATTCGCCGTCATGCGGCTTCAAGGTTTGTCGGCTTGCTCCAAGGATGCGTAAATATACTTGATGGTTTTGGGTAAAGGAAACGAAAAATTTAGAAAGAGCATCTATTGAATTCCGAGTGCTTCATTGAATGCTGAAAGTCATTAATGCGCTTTCCGTTTAGCCGGAAATTTCGTAGTTTTAATCTATTAACGATCTGCCGGCGCCACGAAAACTACGAAGTCCGGCGAGAGGCTGCATGGTCGGTACAATGCGTCGACGACCCGTTCACCGATCGCCACGAGGAGGCCTCCCCATGCCATGCGCCCTGTTCCGTATCGCGCCGCTGCGCGCCGTGCTGCTGCTGTTCGCGACCGTGTTCGTGCTGGGCGGTTGCGCGGCGCTCACGCGCGAGCCCGTGCGCGTGTCGGTCGCCGGACTCGACCCGCTGGTCGGGCAGGGTCTCGAGATGCGCTTCAGCCTGAAGTTGCGCGTGCAGAATCCGAACGATGCGCCGATCGACTACGACGGCATCTCGGTCGCGCTCGACCTGAACGGCGCGCCGTTCGCGAGCGGGGTCAGCGACCGGGCGGGCACCGTGCCGCGGTTCGGCGAGGCCGTGCTCGACGTGCCCGTGTCGGTGTCGGCTTTCGCTGCCGCACGGCAGGCGTGGAACCTGCCCGGCGCGGCCGCGAACGGCGAACTGCCGTATGCGTTGCGTGGCCGGCTCGCCGGCAGCGTGCTGGGCACGGTGCGCTTCAACGACGCGGGCACGCTGCGCCTGCCGACCATGCCGGGATGGGGCGGCTAAATCGTTCGGCCGGATTCAACGTCGGCCAAATGTGTCTGAAAATTCACTATTTGACAGTCTTTAATGCTTATCTCCGCGAAATGTCGATTTTTGTCGGCATGCCCCTTACACTTGCCGATGTCCGAGGGTCGGACATTCTTTTTAGGGGAACGCCATGGCGGCAAAATTCGAACTCAAGAAGGCCACGAACGGCCAGTACTACTTCCACCTGAAGTCGGCGAACGGGGAAATCATCCTCGCGAGCGAGCGGTACGAGGAGAAAAGCGGCGCGAGGAACGGGATCGCGTCCGTGCGGGAAAACGCGCCGCTCGACGAGCGTTACGAACGGAAGCTCGCCCACAACGGTGAGCCCATGTTCAATCTGAAGGCGGCCAACCACCAGGTCATCGGCACGAGCGAGACGTACAGCAGCGTGCAGGCTCGCGAGAACGGCATCGCGGCCGTCAAGCGCGATGCACCCATTGCGGAAACCGTCGATCTCGCCTGATTGACGAGATTGCGCCGCGATGAACGCTTCCGGGCGATTGTCGCGGCGCCTGTTTTGCCGGGTCGGGCAAAGCGCGGTATGGTGTGGTCCGCGCGGCGAATTCTCGCTGCCGCTGAGCCAACCGTAACCGAGTTCGCGTGACCGATTCCCCCGTTTTCCACTGGACCGACGCCGACGGCGTCGATCATGCCGTGCGCTGGCGCTCCGAAGCCGGCGTGCAACCGCCGAAGCGCGCGGTGCCCGCCGACGACCGCCTGACCGCCGACGCGGCCTACCGCCTCGCGTGCGAGGGCACCGCGCTCGTCTGGCAGGGCGACTTCCAGAACGCACGCCAGCTCGTGCAGGCGATGGCGCGCCGTGTCGAACGCAAGCCGAAGAAGGCGAAAGCCGCGGCCGGCGTCGATGCGTTCAACCTGCATCGTCTCGCGCAATCGCAGCGCGCCCGCACGCTCGGCATGCTGCTGATCCCGCTCGACGCCGATTACACGATCCCGCTGCGCCGCGCGCCCGACGTGCGCGCGGCCTGCGAGGAAGCGTACGGCCCCGGCGGCGCGCCGTCGGTGGTGTCGCTGCGCGAACTGCTCGGGCTCGTCGGTGCGCATGAGTGGCGCAAGAAGGGCGTGCCGATCCCGGCGCTCGGCGGCGCGCCGATCCACCCGCATTACGGCGTGTTCTCGCCGGTGCGCGGCGAATACGTCGAGCTCGTCGCACGCGCGCCGCTGCCGGCGACGTCGCTCGCGTTCGACATCGGCACGGGTACCGGCGTGCTGGCCGCGGTACTTGCCTCGCGCGGCGTCGAGCATATCGTCGCGACCGATCAGGATCCGCGTGCGCTCGCTTGCGCGCGCGAGAACGTCGCGCGGCTCGGTCATGCGGGCCACGTCGATATCGTCGAGGCCGACCTGTTTCCCCCCGGCCGTGCGCCGCTCGTGGTCTGCAACCCGCCATGGGTGCCGGCCCGGCCGAGCGCGCCGATCGAATACGCGGTCTACGATCCGGACAGCCGCATGCTGCGCGGTTTCCTCGCGGGGTTGGCCGCGCATCTGGAGCCGGGCGGCGAGGGCTGGCTGATCCTGTCCGATTTCGCCGAGCATCTCGGCCTGCGGCCGCGTGAAACCCTGCTGCAATGGATCGACGAAGCCGGCCTCGTCGTGCTCGGCCGCGACGACATCCGTCCCGCGCACCCGAAGTCGACGGACGCCGACGATCCGCTGCATGCGGCGCGTCGTGCCGAGATCACGTCGCTGTGGCGGCTCGGCGCCCGGGCCTGACCGCGTATTTTCGGTAAACTGTCGCCATTCCTCACGAATTTCCGCCGCCGGGCCGTGGTCGACCGACCGTGGCCCGGCGGCGCTTCACGATGTCGAACAAGACCCACGAAATCCGCCCGGAGCAGTCCGTCGAGCTGCTGAAGGAACTGCACATCCTCACCCGCGACGGGAAGCTGAACCAGGACAGCCGCCGCAAGCTGAAGCAGGTCTATCACCTGTTCCAGTTCATCGAGCCGCTGCTCGCCGGCGTGCAGGCCGACAAAGGCCACGTGACGCTCGTCGATCACGGCGCCGGCAAGTCGTATCTCGGCTTCATCCTGTACGACCTGTTCTTCAAGCAGCAGCCGGGGCACGGCACGCCGGCGTTCGCGTCGCACGTGTACGGCATCGAGACGCGCGAGGAACTCGTCACGCGCTCGACCGAGCTCGCCGCCCGGCTCGGGTTCGGCGGCATGTCGTTCCTGAACCTGTCGGTCGCCGATTCGATCACGTCGCCGCAACTGCCCGACACGGTCGACGTCGTCACCGCGCTGCACGCGTGCGACACGGCGACCGACGACGCGATTCGCTTCGCGCTCGCGAAGCGCGCGCAGCACATCGTGCTGGTGCCGTGCTGCCAGGCGGAAGTCGCGGGCGTGCTGCGCAAGAACAAGGGCAAGTCGCTCGCGAATGCGCTGACCGAGGTGTGGCGCCATCCGCTGCATACGCGCGAATTCGGCAGCCAGATCACCAACGTGCTGCGCTGCCTGCAGCTCGAAGCGCACGGCTACCAGGTCAGCGTGACCGAACTGGTCGGCTGGGAGCATTCGATGAAGAACGAGCTGATCATCGCGCAGTACAAGAACCTGCCGCGCCGGCGCCCCGGCGAGCGGCTGAACGAGATCCTCGGGATGTTCGGGCTCGCCGAGCTGAACGAGCGCTTCTTCGTCGCGCAAGCCGCTCCGGCGAGCGACGCCGCCGTCGAGCCGGCCGAAGGCTGACGGCGCGCGTGCGCGGGCATGGCGCCCGCGCCGCACGTTGCACGCCGCACGTGACACGCCGCGTCACACGTCGTCGCCCGGCCGGCGCATCCATTCGCGCCAGCCTGCGTGGCCGAGGCGGCGCAGCGTTTCCTGATTCTTTTCGTAGATCGCGGACGCGTCCGGAAACGCGTCGACCGCGCGCGCGATGCTGTCCTCGCGCAGCAGGTGCAGGATCGGATACGGCGCGCGGTTCGTGTAGTTCTCGATGTCGTCGGGTTCGGTGCCGTCGAACTGGTATTGCGGATGGAAGCTCGCGATCTGCAGCACGCCGTCGAGCCGCAATTGCTGAACGAGCCGCTCGGCGAAGAACAGCGCATCGTTGTAGTCGACGAAATCGGCGAACGCATGCGGGTAGATCACGAGCGTCGTATCGATCTGCTGCGGGTCCGCCGCGTCGAGCAAGCGCAGCTCGGTTTCGAGTTCGGCGAGCGCATCCTCCAGGGTCGTCGCTTCGCTGATCGCGTAGCGCACCTGTTCCTTCACGTAGACGCTTTTCGCGAACGGGCACAGGTTGAGCCCGATCACCGCGCGCGCGAGCCAGTGCCGCGTGGCGGCGAGAATGTCGTCGTGCGAGTCGGGGCGGGTGTCGGTCATCGTGATACCAGTCGGGCGGAGGGGCGGCGAGGGCCGCATTGTAGCGGGCACGCCGGCGACGAACGCGCGCGGCCCGTCACGCGCAGGCGGCTTCGATCAGCTGCGTGACGAGCGCGGGCGCGGTGCCGATCGGCGTTTCGCCGTGCCGGTAGGTCTGGCTCGCCGCATAAATGCCTTCGACCACCAGCGCGAGCGCATCGGCGAGCGCCTTCGGCTGCCGCGCGCCGGCGCCTTCGCACAGCGCGACGAGCCGTTTCATCAGCTGTTCCTTGTTCTGCGCGACGCGTTCGCGCGCCGGATGCGACGCATCCGGGAATTCGGCGGCCACGTTGACGAACGGGCAGCCGCGATAGTCCTTTTGCGTCGCGCGTTCGGCGAGATCGACGAAGTACTGGATCAACTGCGCCTTCGGCTGCCCCGGATGCTTCGCGGCGCTCGTGTCGAGCCGCTCGAAGAAGCACGCGTCCATCCGTTCCAGATACGCGAGGATCAGCTCGTCCTTCGACGAGAACTGACGGTACAGGCTCATCTTGTTGACGCCCGCGCGCTCCACCACCGCCTCGACGCCGACCGTTCGCACGCCTTCCTTGTAAAACAGCTCCTCGGCGGCGCGCAGCAGGTGCTCCTGCGCGGTGGCGCCGTCGATCGGCCGGCGCGTGCGCCGTGCCGGCGGTTTGGCGACCTCGATGCCCGACATGATGACCCTCGACTTCGTGGTGAATTGCTTGACATGTTACCGACTGGTCACTACGATCGCAACACACTTGTGACCGGTCGGTAACAATCGCGGCCGGATCAACAGACGAATGCCAAGCGTCGGCCCGGGTCAGCCGATGTTGAAATGCGCGGCGGAGGTGGCCTGGTTGGGACGGAGCGGGTGCGACGACACCGGAACCGTCAACTGGAGAACATGAAGATGAACTGGGCAGTGACACGAATCGGCGGGCGCTTCCATTACGGATGGCTCGCGGCGGCGGTGGTATTCCTGATCCTGCTGGCGGCTGCCGGCACGCGCGCGACGCCGAGCGTGCTGATGGTGCCGCTCGAACGCGAGCTCGGCTGGAGCCGCGCGGCGATTTCGCTGGCGATTTCGGTGAACATCGCACTGTACGGCCTGACGGGCCCGTTCGCGGCCGCCGCGATGCAACGCTTCGGGCTGCGCCCGACGATCCTCACCGCGCTCGTGACGATGAGCGCGGGCGTCGCGCTGTCGTCGATGATGACGCAGAGCTGGCAGATGGTCGTGATCTGGGGGCTGATGGTCGGCTGTTCGACGGGCGTCGTCGCGCTGACGCTGTCCGCGACCTTCGTCACGCGCTGGTTCCATGCGCGGCGCGGCCTCGTGATGGGGATCCTGACCGCGAGCACGGCCACCGGCCAGCTCGTGTTCCTGCCGATGCTCGCGGCGATCGCGCAGCGCCACGGCTGGCGGCCGGTCGTGCTGGTCGTCGCGGTGGCGGCCGCGATCGTGATTCCGCTCGTCGCGTTCCTGCTGCCCGAGCGGCCGGCCGACGTGCGGCTGCGCCCGTACGGCGAGCCGGCCGATGCGCCGCCCGCGCCGGACGCGACGAAGGAGAATCCGCTCGCGGTCGCGTTCCGCACGCTGCTGATGGCGAGCCGCTCGCGCGATTTCTGGCTGCTGTTCTTCAGCTTCTTCATCTGCGGTGCGAGCACCAACGGCTATGTCGGCACGCACCTGATCGCGATGTGCAGCGACTACGGGATGACCGAGGTGCAGGGCGCGTCGCTGCTCGCGGCGATGGGCGTGTTCGACCTGTTCGGCACGACGTTGTCGGGATGGTTGTCGGACCGTTACGACAATCGCGTGCTGCTGTTCTGGTACTACGGACTGCGCGGGCTGTCGCTGATCTACCTGCCGCATGCGTTCGGGATCGATTTCTTCGGGCTGCCGTTGTTCGCGATGTTCTACGGGCTCGACTGGATCGCGACCGTGCCGCCCACCGTGCGGCTCGCGACCGACGTGTTCGGCAAGGCCGCGGCGCCGGTCGTGTTCGGCTGGATCGTCGCCGGCCACCAGCTCGGCGCGGCATTCGCGGCGCTCGGCGCCGGGCTGCTGCGCGCGAGCCTCGGCACCTACACGATCGCGTCGATGATCTCGGGCGGGTTGTGCATCGTCGGCGCGCTGATCGTGCTGCGGATCAACCGCGGCCCGTCGCGCGCGGCCGCGCAGGCGGCCTGATCGCGGCGGACCGGCCGGCCGCACCGCCGCGGCCGGCCATTGCACGCACGCAGATTTGCATAGCGCGGCGGGATCGGGCGCGCTGTCGCTCAAGCGGGTATGCTTGCGGTTCGCCGGGCGTTCGCGCCCCTTCATCGATGTCAGCGAGGAACCGCATGTCCGTCAAACCTGCTCCCACCACTGTTTCGATTCACGATCTGATCGCGGGCCGCTGGAGCCCGCGCGCGTATTCGGATGAGCCCGTCAGCGCCGGCGATCTCCACGCGGTGCTCGAAGCGGCACGCTGGGCCCCGTCCGCGTACAACGCGCAACCGTGGCGTTTCATCGTATTCGATCGCACCCAGGACGAAGACGCGTTCAAGCGCGCATTCGCGACGCTGGTGCCGTTCAACCAGGGCTGGAATGCACCGGCGCCGGTGCTGATCGCGGTCACCGCGCACACGCTCACGCCGAAGGGCGAGCCGGCGCCGACCGCGCTGTACGACGCCGGCGCCGCCGCGATGTCGCTGGTGCTGCAGGCGCACGCGCTGGGCCTCGCCGCGCACCAGATGAGCGGTTTCGACCCGAAGGCATTCCGCGACGCGTTCGCGATTCCGGCGGACGTCGCGATCGTGTCGATCATCTCGCTCGGCCACTACGGCAACGTCGACAAGCTCGATCCCGTGCTGCGCGATCGCGAGAAGGCGCCGCGTACGCGCCATGCGATCGGCGAAGTCGTCTACGCCGGTGCGTGGAAGAAGAGCTTCGACGCGGCAGCCTGATCCCGCGGGCGGGCAGGCTGCGTCGCGCATCCTGTCCGCGCATGTTCGCGGCGCGCCACGGCGCGCGCCGTCGCCACCGGGCGCCCGTTGCGCGGCGCCGCTGGCCGGCCCCGGTTGTGATCCCGCGGGCTTCATGTTAAAAAGCCCGTCCTTTCCGTTTTCGCGCCGGCCCTGCTGCGGCAATTTCCCATGACTTACTGCGCGATCGATTTCGGCACGTCCAATTCCGCCGTGGCGCTGCCCGACGGCGATGGCATGCGCCTCGCGCCCGTCGAGGGCGACCACCTGACGCTGCCCACCGCGATCTTCTTCAACAACGACGAAGAGACGGTCGAATATGGCCGGGCGGCGCTGGCCTCCTATATCGACGGTTTCGACGGCCGGCTGATGCGCTCGATGAAGAGCATCCTCGGCTCGCCGCTCGCGGAAACGACGACCGATCTCGGTGACGGCAGCGCGATCGCGTACACCGACATCATCGCGCGCTTCCTGACGCACCTGAAGCGCAAGGCCGAAGCGCGCGCGGGCGCGCCGATCGGTCGCGCGGTGCTCGGCCGGCCGGTGTTCTTCGTCGACGACGATCCGCGCGCCGACCGGCTCGCGCAGGATCAGCTCGAGGCGGCCGCGCGCTCGGTCGGCTTCGCGGACGTTCACTTCCAGTACGAACCGATCGCCGCCGCGTTCGACTACGAGTCGCGCCAGCAGGCCGAGCGTCTCGTGCTCGTCGCCGACATCGGCGGCGGCACGTCCGACTTCTCGCTGGTGCGCGTCGGCCCGCAGCGGATGGCGCGGCTCGAACGCAAGGACGACGTGCTGGCGCACCACGGCGTGCACGTCGCGGGCACCGACTACGACCGGCGGGTCGAGCTGGCGGCGATCCTGCCCGCGTTCGGCTACCGTTCGCTCGACCCGGAAGGGCGCGAGCTGCCGAACAAGATCTACTTCGATCTCGCGACCTGGCACCTGATCAATACCGTCTACACGCCCAAGCGCGTCGGCGAGCTGAAGCTGATGAAGCACCTGTACCAGGATGTGCGGCAGTACGACCGGCTCACGAGCGTGGTCGAGCAGCGGCTCGGGCATGCGCTGATGGCGCGCGCGGAAGAGGCGAAGATCGGTGTCGCGGCGGGCGGGGAGACGATGATCGACCTGAACGACGTGGAAGAGGATCTGCTGATCGCGTTCGACGCGGATCGCCTCGTCGACGCGAGCCAGGACGATACCGCGCGCATCGTCGATGCCGCACGCGAAACGGTGCGGCTCGCGGGCGTCGCGCCGCGTGACGTCGGTGCGCTGTATTTCACCGGCGGTTCGACGGGGCTCGCGTTCCTGTCGGGTGCGCTCGCCGGCGCGTTTCCGGATGCGCAGCCGGTGTTCGGCGATCGCTTGGCGAGTGTCGCGACGGGGCTCGGCATTCACGCGCAGCGCCTGTTCGGCTGAGCGGCGCGGGCGGCTATAAGCCGCCATGCCGGACGAGCGGCGCGCAAAAACAAAAAGCCCCGCCGAAGCGGGGCTTTTTTACACGAATTATCGCGCCAAGCTTAGACCGGACGGATGTTCGCAGCTTGCAGACCCTTCGGGCCCGTCTTCACTTCGAATTCAACCTTCTGGTTTTCTTGCAGCGTCTTGAAGCCTTCGACGCGGATTTCCGAGAAGTGCGCGAACAGATCGTCGCCGCCGCCTTCCGGGGTGATGAAGCCGAAGCCCTTTGCGTCATTGAACCACTTGACGGTACCGGTTGCCATGTTACTTGTTCCTAAAAAGATAAAACGGGGCCGAAGCCCATGGGGTGCGGAAAATCAAGGAAGGGGTAATAGGACCAACCGGAGTACCGTTGATGGGCGAACTACGAAAGAACCAATTCACTCGCCACTTGAAATCCTGCGAAGTCCTTTATACGGCTAATCGGTCTGATGGTCAACCGTATTCCCATGCTCTCAGGGTTATTGCGGAGATCGGGTTTACAAAGCTTGCAAGCGATGCGAATTTTTTGTAGGGGCCGATCGATTTTGGCGCCACGTTCGAGGTGCAACCGTTAAACTACGCGCCGCGTGGACGGGTTGCCCCGATCGGGTTGACCGTCCCCCCAAGAATGCGTGCGCGGTGCTGTCCGAGCCGATCCCGGACCGCAGGCCGACCATGCTTTTTGAGACACAGGAGAGGATGTGAAGAGTTCTATTCAACGGAACATCGGCCCGTTTGCATTGATGCTGACGGGGCTGGGTTCGATTATCGGCTCGGGCTGGCTGTTCGGTGCCTGGAAAGCCGCGAAGATCGCCGGTCCGGCGGCGATCTGCGCATGGATCATCGGCGCGGTCGTGATTCTGGCGATTGCGCTGACGTATGCGGAACTGGGCGCAATGTTCCCCGAGTCGGGCGGCATGGTGCGTTACGCGCGGTACTCGCACGGTTCGCTGGTGGGTTTCATCAGCGCGTGGGCCAACTGGATCGCGATCGTATCCGTGATCCCGATCGAGGCGGAAGCGTCGATCCAGTACATGAGCACGTGGCCGTATCCGTGGGCGCATGCGTTGTTCGTGAACGGCGAATTGCAGACTCTCGGTCTGCTGCTGTCGGCCGTGCTGGTCGTCGTCTACTTCCTGCTGAACTACTGGGGCGTGAAGGCTTTCGCGCGGGCGAACACCGCGATCACGATCTTCAAGTTCCTGATTCCGGGCCTCACGATCCTCGGCCTGATGCTGACGAGCTTCCACGCGG
Organism: Burkholderia sp. IO2; assembly: GCF_029522185.1. Classification (NCBI taxonomy): domain Bacteria; kingdom Pseudomonadati; phylum Pseudomonadota; class Betaproteobacteria; order Burkholderiales; family Burkholderiaceae; genus Burkholderia; species Burkholderia sp. IO2. The sequence goes on from NZ_JAKWFH010000020.1 coordinate 71,327, forward strand.
AGAACCTCGGCACCGCGTCGAATACGAGCTTCGCGCCGTATGGCTGGTCGGCCGTGCTGACCGCGGTCGCGACGAGCGGCATCGTGTTCGCGTTCAACGGCTTCCAGAGCCCGGTGAACCTGGCCGGTGAAGCGCGCAATCCGGCGCGCAGCGTGCCGTTCGCGGTGATCACGTCGATCCTGCTCGCACTCGTGATCTACGTGCTGCTGCAAATGGCCTATATCGGCTCGGTGAACCCGGCCGACGTCGCGAAGGGTTGGGCGCACTTCAACTTCTCGTCGCCGTTCGCGGAACTCGCGATCGCGCTGAACCTGAACTGGCTCGCGATCCTGCTGTACGTCGACGCGTTCATCAGCCCGAGCGGCACCGGTACGACCTACATGGCGACGACCACCCGCATGATCTACGCGATGGAGCGCAACAACACGATGCCGAAGATGTTCGGCAACGTGCACCCGATCTACGGCGTGCCGCGCCAGGCGATGTGGTTCAACCTGCTCGTGTCGTTCATCTTCCTGTTCTTCTTCCGCGGCTGGAGCTCGCTCGCGGCAGTGATCTCGGTGGCGACGGTGATCTCGTACCTGACCGGCCCGATCAGCCTGATGGCGCTGCGCCGCTCGGCGACCGACATCGAGCGCCCGCTGTCGATTCCGCTGATGAAGCTGATCGCCCCGTTCGCGTTCGTGTGCGCGTCGCTGATCCTGTACTGGGCGAAGTGGCCGCTGACGGGTGAAATCATCCTGCTGATGATCGTTGCGCTGCCGGTGTACTTCTTCTTCCAGGCGAAGTCGGGCTGGACCGGCTGGGGCGCCGACCTGAAGGCCGCATGGTGGCTGGTCGCGTACCTGCCGACGATGGCCGTGCTGTCGCTGATCGGCAGCAAGGAATTCGGCGGTTATGGCTTGCTGCCGTACGGCTGGGACATGCTGGTCGTCGCGGCGATCTCGCTGGTGTTCTACTTCTGGGGCGTGAATACCGGTTACCGGACCCAGTATCTCGACGAGCGCGAGTCGCACGACGAGATCCTCGAAGGGGTCGGTGCCTGACGCCTGACCTGCCGCCGGATTCGGCGGCGGCAGGATGCAGCGAAAAAAGCCCGCCCGAGCGATGCTCGGGCGGGCTTTTTACTGGCCCGGCGGTGGCGCCCCCGTTCAGGTTCAGGCGCCGGCGCTCGCGAACACGTAGTTCGTCATCGCGAGCACGCGCTGGTAAGTGCCGAGCGACTGGATGCCGAGCCGGTAGTCGTCGTCCGCCGCGCCGAGCGCCGTGAAGACCGGCAGCAGATGTTCGTCGGTCGGATGCATCAACGCCGCGTGCGGCGCCTGCCGGCGGTAGTCGAGCAGCGCGTCGACGTCGCGTGCGGCCAGTTTCGCCTCGAACCAGTCGGTGAATTCCGCGACGCGCGGGTCCGCATCCTCGGGCGCGGCGCCGAAATCGGCGGCGCGCAGGTTGTGCGTGATCTGCCCCGAGCCGATCACCATCACGCCTTCGTCGCGCAGCGGCCGCAGCGCGCGGCCGAGCGCGAAGTGATGCGCGGCGTCCGCGCGCGGCTGGATCGACAGTTGCGCGACCGGCACGTCGGCTTCCGGAAACATCAGCAGCATCGGCACCCACGCGCCGTGATCGAGGCCGTGTTCGGTCGTCGCGGTCGCGATGCCGGCTGCGTTGAGCAGCGCGGCCGCGCGTTCGGCCACGTCGGGCGCGCCCGGCGCCGGATAGCGGATGTCGTACAGCGCCTGCGGGAAACCGTAGAAGTCGTGAATCGTGTCCGGATGCGCGGCGACGCTCGCGACCGGCCGCTGCGTGCCCCAGTGCGCGGACAGCATCAGTACCGCGCGTGGGCGCGGCAATTCGGCACCGAGGTGCGTGAACGCGCCGGACGGCAGCGCCGGGTCGATCGGCAGCGTCGGGGCGCCGTGGGACAGGTACAGCGAAGGCAAGCGGTTCATGGTGGTGACCTGCGAAAGAGTTTGCCTGTGACTATAGGCGCGCACCGTGCATTGATAAATCGGCGCGCTTGAATTTGATTGGTGCTTGTTTGTTGATAATCGTGACGACAGCGGCCTTCCGATTGCCGGCTGGCATCGGAAGGCGTGGAATCGACGGAGTTGTGGTGAGGATCGGCGGAGATGCGCGCAGAAGAGGCGTGGCTTACTGCGCGTGCCGGATGCCGGCCCACGGTGTCGTGAGCGGCGCGCTGAGCGCGAACAGGTCGAGCACGCGCGTGACGGTCTGATCGACGAGTTCCTCGATCGTCTTCGGCATCGCATAGAACGCCGGCAGCGGCGGAAAGACGATGCCGCCCATTTCGGTGACGGCGGTCATGTTGCGCAGATGCGCGAGATTGAAAGGCGTTTCGCGCACCATCAGCACGAGACGGCGGCGCTCCTTCAGCGTGACGTCGGCCGCGCGCGTGATCAGGTTGTCGGACAGCCCGTGCGCGACGCTCGCGAGCGTCTTCATCGAGCAGGGCGCGATCACCATGCCATCGGTCGCGAACGAGCCCGACGCGATCGTCGCGCCGACGTCGCGCACCGAATGCACGACGTCCGCACGGCTTTCGACGTCGGCCTTCGGCAGCTTCAGTTCATGCTGGATGTTGAGCCAGCCGGCGTTCGAAATCAGCAGGTGTGTTTCGACGCCGCCGGCGGCGCGCAGCAGGTCGAGCAGCCGCACACCGTAGATCGCGCCGGTGGCGCCGGTGATCGCGACGATCAACCGGCGTGGCGGCGCGCTGGAAGATGCCATCGAAAGGGGGACGGGTGCCGCGTGTTACGCGGCGGCGAACAGTTGCTGCAGTTCGCCCGACTGGTACATCTCCATCATGATGTCCGAGCCACCGATGAATTCGCCCTTCACGTAGAGCTGCGGGATGGTCGGCCAGTTCGAGAAGGCCTTGATGCCCTGGCGGATTTCGTCGTCCTCGAGCACGTTGACGGTCTTGAACTGGTCGACGCCGCAGGCCTTCAGCACCTGCACGGCGCGGCCCGAGAAGCCGCACATCGGGAATTGCGCGTTGCCCTTCATGAAGAGCACGACCTGGTTTTCGTCGACGATTTGCTTGATACGTTGTTGGGTGTCCATGACTGACCTTGCGTTTGCGGGGCGTTAGATCGAAATGATAGCGGATTTCAACCGGGCGGGCCGGGCATCAGCCCGGCAGGCGGCCGCCGGTCGTGCGTTCGATGGCGGCGAGATCGGTCAGCGATTCGACCGCGACGAAGCCGTGCGACACCAGGATCGCGCGCACGGCTTCGGCCTGGTCGTAGCCGTGCTCGATCCAGAGCGTGCCGCCCGGCTTCAGATGGGCGCCGGCGCCCGCGACGATCGTGCGGATCGCGCTGAGGCCGTCGGCGTCGTCGGTGAGCGCGCCGCGCGGCTCGAAACGCAGGTCGCCCTGGGCGAGATGCGGATCGTGCTGCGCGATGTACGGCGGGTTGCTGACGATCGCATCGAACGCGAGCGCGGGATCGAGCGCCGCGTACCAGTCGCTCTGCAGCCAGTGCGGCGGGCCGCCGGGGCGCTGCGCGTCGAGCAGCTTGTCGGCGTTGCGTTGCGCGACCGCGAGCGCGGCCGGCGAACGGTCGAGCGCCCACACGCGCGCATCGGGGCGCTCGGCCGCGATCGACACGGCGATCGCGCCGCTGCCGGTGCCGAGGTCGAGCACGGCCGCGTGCGGCAGCCCGTCGATCGCATCGAGCGCGGCTTCGACGAGCAGCTCGGTTTCGGGGCGCGGGATCAGCACGTCGGGCGTCACGTCGAACGGGCGGCCGAAGAACTCGCGCATCCCGACCAGTTGCGCGACGGGTTCGCCGGCGACGCGGCGCGCTTCGAGCGCGCGGTAGCGTTCGACCGCGGCCGCGTCGAGCGGCGCGTCGCCGCGCGTGATCAGCTGCGTGCGGGTCCAGCCGAGCGCGTGCGCGAGCAGCACGCGTGCATCGACCGGGTCGAGCGGCGAGGTGCGCAGCAGGGCGTCGGCGGTGGTGTCGGGCATCGTGGCCTCAGTCGGCTTCGCCGAGCGACGCGAGCAGCTCGGCCTGGTGCTCGGTGACGAGCGCGCCGATCAGTTCGTCGAGATCGCCGTCCATGATCGCCTCGAGCCGGTACAGCGTCAGGTTGATCCGGTGGTCGGTCATCCGGCCCTGCGGGAAGTTGTACGTGCGGATGCGTTCCGAACGGTCGCCGGAGCCGATCAGGCTCTTGCGCGTCGCGGCTTCCTTCGCATGCTGCTCGTGATACTGCTTGTCCTTGATGCGCGCGGCGAGCACCTTCAGCGCGCGATCCTTGTTCTTGTGCTGCGAGCGATCGTCCTGGCATTCGACGACGATCCCGGTCGGGATGTGCGTGACGCGCACCGCCGAATCGGTCTTGTTGATGTGCTGGCCGCCCGCGCCGGACGCGCGGAACGTGTCGATGCGCAGGTCGGCCGGATTGATCTCGACCTCGCCGATCTCGTCGGCTTCCGGCATCACCGCGACCGTGCACGCGGACGTATGGATGCGCCCCTGCGTCTCGGTGGCCGGCACGCGCTGCACGCGATGGCCGCCCGATTCGAACTTCAGCCGCGAATACGCACCCTGGCCCGCGATCCGCACGATCACTTCCTTGTAGCCGCCGAGATCCGACGCGCTCTCCGACATCATTTCGACCTGCCAGCGCTGGCGTTCCGCGAAGCGCAGGTACATGCGCAGCAGGTCGCCCGCGAACAGCGCCGATTCGTCGCCGCCCGTGCCCGCGCGGATTTCGAGGAAGATGTTGCGGTCGTCGTTCGGATCCTTCGGCAGCAGCATCTTCTGCAGCTCGGTCTCGAGGCGCGCCATGCCCTCGCGTGCGCTGCGGATTTCGTCTTCCGCGAAATCGCGCATCGACGGATCGGCGAGCAGTTCCTGCGCGGCCGCCTCGTCGCTGCGCGACTGGCGCCATAACGCGTATTGCTCGACGACCGGGCCGAGTTCCGCATGTTCGCGCGTCAGCTTGCGGTACTGGTCGAGGTCGGCCGTGACGTTTTCGCGGCTCAGCAGGTCGTTCAGTTCGGCCAGCCGTGTGGACAGCTGGTCGAGCTTGCGTTGCATGCTCGTCTTCATGGTGTGGAGCGGCGCTCCCGGGCAAGGGTATTCGGAAAGGATAGGCCGGCGGCAGGGCAATGCGCGGCCGGCGGCAGGGCGACCGGCCGGCGCTAGTGGCCGGACTGGTCGTTCGAGCGCGGCGCGTGCTGGTAGAAGCCGCGCATCAGGTCGATCAGCGAATCGCGATCGGCGCCGTTGACGCGGTTGAGCGCGCTCGTCGGGCCGTGGATCAGCTTGTTGGTCAGCGCCTGCGACAGGGCTTCGAGCACGGCGGCCGGATCGTCACCGCGTGCGAGCAGCTTCTGTGCCTTCTCGACTTCGGCGCGGCGCAGCGCGTCGGCCTGCGTATGCATGTGACGGATCACCGGCACGACGCTGCGCGTGTCGAGCCATTGCATGAAATTCTGCACGCGGGTTTCGATGATCGCTTCGGCCTGCGCGACCGCGGCCTGACGCGACGCGTTGCCTTCGCGCACGATCGCGCCGAGATCGTCGACGGTGTACAGGAACACGTCCTTCAGCTTGCCGACTTCGGGCTCGATGTCGCGCGGCACCGCGAGGTCGACCATGAAGATCGGCCGGTGGCGACGCGCCTTCACCGCACGCTCGACCGCGCCGAGGCCGATGATCGGCAGCGTCGACGCGGTGCACGACACGATGATGTCGAATTCGTGCATGCGGGTGGGCAGGTCGGCCAGCGGCATCGCGCGGCCGTTGAAGCGTTCGGCGAGCCGCTGGCCGCGTTCGGCCGTGCGGTTCGCGACGACGAGTTCGCGCGGGCCTTGCGCGGCGAAGTGCGTCGCGCACAGCTCGATCATTTCGCCCGCGCCGATGAACAGCACGCGCTGATCCGACACCTTTTCGAAGATGCGCTGCGCGAGGCGCACCGCGGCCGCGGCCATCGACACCGACTGCGTGCCGATTTCGGTCGTGCCGCGCACTTCCTTCGCCACCGCGAACGTGCGCTGGAACAGCTGGTTCAGATAGGTGCCGAGCGCGCCGGCTTCCGTCGCGGTGCGAACGGCATCCTTCATCTGGCCCAGAATCTGGGTTTCGCCGAGCACCATCGAATCGAGGCCGGAGGCGACGCGGAACGCGTGCCGGACCGCTTCCGACTGCGGCAGCGCGTAGACGTGCGGCGCGAGTTCGTCGACCGGAATCCGGTGATACTCCGACAGCCAGCGGAGCGCGCCTTCGCGGGCCGCGCGATCGTCGGTCGCGCAATACAGTTCAGTGCGGTTGCAGGTCGAGAGGATCGCCGCTTCGGGCGTATTGGGCGCCTGCGGGCCGAGAAACACGTTCTTGAACGTGACGAGAGCCGGTTTGATTTGCTCGAGCGGAAACGCCACGCGTTCGCGCAGGGCGACAGGCGCAGTGTGGTGATTGATTCCGATCGTGAGGAGTTGCATATCGAGGGCTATCGTTTAGCCCCATATTATAGCGTTTCAGCGATTTCCTCACTCGCCGCATACCGGGCATCAGCGTGGCGGGGGCGCGAATTTGGGGGCTCGATCGGTACGCGGTCAAGCTGGTAGCCGAAGCCGTAGAGCGGCAGCAGCCGGTAGCCGCGCTCCGGAAGCAGCTGCAATTTGCTGCGCAGCCGCGACGCGTGGGTATCGAGCGTGCGCGACTTCATGTCGCGGCGGCGCGCCCATACCGTTTCGAGGATATGGGCGCGCGACACGGGCCGCGACAGGTTCGTGAACAGCAACTGCGCGAAACGGAACTCCTTCGGCGTGAGTGAAACGATTGCGTCGCCGAAACGCACGAGGCAGTGTGTGGCGTCGAACGCGTATTCGCCGTACATTTCGCGCGAGCGGGTGGGCGGCCGGCGAACGCCGGCGCGCCGGCTCAGCGCGTTGACGCGCGCGAGCAGCTCGGGCCCGCTCACGGGGCGCACGAGGCAATCGTCGGCGCCCGCGTGCAGGCACGAGACGATTTCGCTTTCGCGTGCCGACTGCATCACGGCGATGGCCGGCAATCCCGGCAGGACCGCCTGCGCGCGCGGAATGACTTCCTGCGCCGGCTGATCGCCGGCCCAGTGGCCGGTGACCAGCATGTCGCAGGTGTTGTCGGCGGCGAGCCACTCGAAGAAAGCGGCGCTGGATGGAAAAGCATGGCACACGTGACCGCCGGCAAAGAGCAGGCGGTTCAGGAGTGCGGTGTGACGCGACTCCGGATCGATCAGCGCGATTCGCATGAGAATTTCTTCAATACGGCAGCCGGTGTGCGCTTGCCATAACGTCGAGTCGGCCCCTACACTCGAATGTTCGCGGCGCCCGGCTGGTCTCGGGTTCGATGGATGAATCGATGCTAGCCGCTGGCAACGTTCACGCCTATGGGACGAATCTGAATTTATAGAAGGCGTCGAATGAACTGGTTTGGAATCCTTGTCCTGGGAGCGGCCGTCGGGTTGTTCGGCCGCTGGCTGCATCCGATGCGGCGCACGGGCCGGCCGGCGTGGTGGGTCGCGGTGCTCGTCGGCATCGTGGGCGCGGCCGCCGCCCGCATGGTCGGCAATCTCTCGGGACTGTTTTACGATGGCGAGACGCTCGAATGGCCGGTCTGCACCGGCGTCGCGTTCCTCGCCGTAGCCGTGACGGTCGCGCTGTCGGCCCGTCGCTGAATGCTCTCAGGTGAAATCATGAATGCCCGTCTCCCCGAAGTCTCGCCGGTGCCGGCCCGTCTCGCGCTATTGCGCGACGCCATGGTCCGCGAGAACCTGGCCGCCTATCTCGTGCCGTCCGCCGATCCCCACCTGTCCGAATACCTGCCCGAACGCTGGCAGGCGCGCCGCTGGCTGTCCGGCTTCACGGGCTCGGTCGGCACGCTGGTGGTCACCGCGGACTTCGCGGGGTTGTGGGTCGACAGCCGCTACTGGGTGCAGGCCGACGCCGAACTGGCGGGCACGGGCGTGCAACTGATGAAGATGACGGGCGGGCAGCAGAGCGCGCCGCACGTCGACTGGCTCGCGCAGAACGTGGCGGCGGGCGCGACGGTCGGGGTCGACGGCGCCGTGCTCGGCGTCGCGGCCGCGCGCGGGCTGACGGCCGCGTTGAGTGCGCGCGGCATCGCGCTGCGTACCGACGTCGACCTGCTCGATGCGATCTGGCCCGAGCGGCCGGGGCTGCCCGGCGATGCGGTGTTCGAGCACGTGGCGCCGCAGGCCGACACGACGCGCGCGAGCAAGCTGGCCGACGTCCGCCGCGCGATGCACGCGCAAGGCGCGCAGTGGCATTTCGTGTCGACGCTCGACGATCTCGCGTGGCTGTTCAACCTGCGCGGCGCCGACGTCAATTTCAATCCGGTATTCGTTGCGCACGCAATGATCGGCACCGATCGCGCGACGCTGTTCGTCGCCGACGGCAAGGTACCGCCGGCGCTGGCCGCGTCGCTCGCGCAGGATGGCGTCGACGTCCGCGCCTACGACGCCGCGCGTGCGTCGCTCGCGGCGCTGCCGGACGGCGCGACGCTGCTGATCGACCCGCGCCGCGTGACGTTCGGCACGCTCGAGGCCGTGCCGGCCGGCGTGAAGCTCGTCGAGGCCGTGAATCCGTCGACGTTCGCGAAGTCGCGCAAGACGACCGCCGAGATCGAGCACGTGCGCGTGACGATGGAGCATGACGGCGCCGCGCTCGCCGAATTCTTCGCGTGGTTCGAACAGGCCGTCAATCGCGAAACGATCACCGAGCTGACGATCGAGGAGAAGCTCACGGCCGCGCGCGCGCGGCGCCCCGGCTATGTGTCGGCGAGCTTCGCGACGATCGCCGGCTTCAACGCGAACGGCGCGATGCCGCACTACCACGCGACGCGCGAGTCGCACGCGACGATCGCCGGCGACGGCCTGCTGCTGATCGATTCGGGCGGCCAGTACGTGACGGGCACGACCGACATCACGCGCGTCGTGCCGGTCGGCACCGTCAGCGACCTGCAGCGGCGCGATTTCACGATCGTGCTGAAGTCGATGATGGCGTTGTCGCGCGCCCGCTTCCCGCGCGGCATCCGCTCGCCGATGCTCGACGCGATCGCGCGTGCGCCGATGTGGGCGGCCGGGCTCGACTACGGCCACGGCACCGGGCATGGCGTCGGTTACTTCCTGAACGTGCACGAAGGCCCGCAGGTGATCTCGCACTACGCGCCGGCCGAGCCGTACACGGCGATGGAAGAGGGGATGATCACGTCGATCGAGCCGGGTGTGTACCGTCCGGGCCAGTGGGGCATCCGGATCGAGAACCTGGTCGTGAACCGCGCGGCCGGGCAGACGGAATTCGGCGATTTCCTCGCGTTCGAGACACTGACGCTGTGCCCGATCGACACGCGCTGCGTGCTGATCGAGATGCTGCACGACGAAGAGCGCGCGTGGCTGAACACGTATCACGCGACGGTGCGCGAGCGCGTCGGCCGGCATGTGAGCGGCGACGCGAAGGCGTGGCTCGACGCGCGCACGCAGCCGATCTGACGCAACGCGCGGCAGGGCCGGATAGCGGCTGATCGCGATCGGACAGCGATCGGATAGCGATCGAACGACGGCCGGACAATAACAGCGAGGGCAGGCAATGGCGGACACTGCGGTGATCGTGGTCGACATGCAGCGCGGGCTGGTGGAGCGGGCGCGGCCCGCGTACCGGCTCGACGACGTGGTGTCGGGCATCAACCGGTTGACGGCGGCGGCGCGCGCGGCGAACGCGCCGGTGTGCTTCGTGCAGCACGACGGCGACGCGGACGACGACGTCGTGCCCGGCACGCCGGGCTGGGAACTGCATGCGGGGCTGGTCGTCGGTCGCGACGACTGGCGCGTGCGCAAGCAGGCGAGCGACGCGTTTCACGACACGCCGCTCGCGGCGCAGCTCGATCGCCACGGCATCCGCTCGGTGCTGATCTGCGGCTATGCGACCGAGTTCTGCGTCGATTCGGCCGCACGCCGCGCCGCGTTGCTCGGCTACCGGACGACCGTCGTGTCCGACCTGCACACGACGAACGAGCGCGTCCACCTGTCGGCGGCGCAGATCGTCGCGCACCATCACTTCATCTGGAACAACAATTCGCTGTCGGGCAACGCGGTGACGCCGCGTCCGCTCGCGGACGTGCTTGCTACGGAGTTCGCATGACGATCAAGGCAGTGGTGTTCGATTTCGGCGGCGTGCTGATCGACTGGAGCCCCGAGTACCTTTACCGTGAACTGATTCCCGACGACGCCGAGCGCCGCTGGTTCCTCACGCACGTGTGCGCGATGGACTGGGTGGTCCGTCAGGACGGCGGGCAGACGATCGAGGAAGGCACGGCCGAACTCGTCGCGAAGTTTCCCGAGCACGAAGCGCTGATCCGCGCGTTCTATGCGCGCTGGCACGAGATGATCGGCGGCGTGCTCGAAGAAGGCGCGGCCCTCGTCGACCGGCTGGACGCGCAGGGAATGCCGCTGTTCGGGCTGACGAACTGGTCCGCGCAGACGTTTCCGTATGCATGGGACAACTTCCCGGTGCTGCGCCGGTTCAAGGACATCGTCGTGTCGGGCCGCGTGAAGCTCGTGAAACCCGATCCGGCGATCTACCGCGAGATGCACGCGCGGATCGAGCCGCACCTGCCCGGCATCGCGTCGCACGAACTCGTGTTCATCGATGACAACGCGAAGAACGCGGCGGCCGCCACGGCGCTCGGCTGGCACGGCATTCATCACACGAGCGCGGCGGCGACCGAGGCGCGGCTGCGCGAGTTGGGCGCGCTGGTGTAAGCGGCGGGACGAGCGCCAGGCGAAAAAAAGCGGGCCATGGGCCCGCTTTTTCGTTGTGCCGTTCCGGATGCGGCTTCCTTCGATCACCTTCGGCGTCCAGCCCCGCGTGAGCGCGGCGCCGGATGCCCGGGCCGCACCGGTCAGCGGCTGATCGGCTTGTAGCGCAGACGCTTCGGCTTCGCGGCTTCCTCGCCGAGGCGCGCGCGCTTGTCGGCTTCGTACTCCTGGTAGTTGCCGTCGAAGAACGTGACCTGCGAATCGCCTTCGAACGCGAGGATGTGCGTCGCGATCCGGTCGAGGAACCAGCGATCGTGCGAGATCACCATCACCGAGCCCGCGAATTCGAGCAGCGCGTCTTCCAGCGCGCGCAGCGTTTCGACGTCGAGGTCGTTCGACGGTTCGTCGAGCAGCAGCACGTTGCCGCCCGAGATCAGCGTCTTCGCGAGGTGCAGGCGGCCGCGTTCGCCGCCGGACAGGTTGCCGACGATCTTCTGTTGGTCGCCGCCCTTGAAGTTGAAGCGGCCGATGTATGCACGCGACGGCGTTTCGTACTTGCCGACCGTCAGCACGTCGGCACCGCCCGAGATTTCCTCGAACACCGTCTTCGAACCGTCGAGCGCGTCGCGGCTCTGGTCGACGTACGCGAGCTTCACCGTCGGGCCCATCACGACTTCGCCCGAATCCGGCTGTTCCTTGCCGGTCAGCATCTTGAACAGCGTCGACTTGCCGGCGCCGTTCGGGCCGATGATGCCGACGATCGCGCCGGCCGGGATCTTGAAGCTCAGGTTGTCGATCAGCAGGCGATCGCCGAACGACTTGCTGACGTTCTTGAACTCGATCACTTCGTTACCGAGGCGTTCGCCGGCCGGAATGAAGATTTCCTGCGTTTCGTTGCGCTTCTGGTATTCCTGGCTGCTCAGCTCCTCGAAGCGCGCGATACGCGCCTTCGACTTCGCCTGACGCCCCTTCGGGTTCTGGCGCACCCACTCCAGTTCCTTCTTGATCGCCTTCTGGCGTGCCGATTCCGACGCTTCTTCCTGCTTCAGGCGCTCTTCCTTCTGGTCGAGCCAGCTGCTGTAGTTGCCCTTCCACGGAATGCCGTGGCCGCGGTCGAGTTCGAGAATCCACTCGGCCGCGTTGTCGAGGAAGTAGCGATCGTGCGTGACGGCGACCACGGTGCCCGGGAACCGCACCAGGAACTGCTCGAGCCAGTCGACCGATTCGGCGTCGAGGTGGTTGGTCGGTTCGTCGAGCAGCAGCATGTCGGGCTTCTCGAGCAGCAGCTTGCACAGCGCGACGCGGCGCTTCTCACCGCCCGACAGGTGCTCGATCTTTGCGTCCCACGGCGGCAGGCGCAGCGCGTCGGCGGCCACTTCGAGCTGCTGCTCGGGGCTGCCGCCGTCGCTCGACGCGAGGATCGCTTCGTATTTCGCCTGTTCGGCCGCGAGCGCGTCGAAGTCGGCGTCCGGTTCGGCGTAGGCCGCGTAGATTTCTTCCAGCTTCTTGTTCGCCTGGAACAGGTCGCCGAGGCCTTCCTCGACGGCTTCGCGCACAGTCTTCGTCGGGTCGAGCTGCGGCTCCTGCGGCAGGTAGCCGATGTTCAGGTTCGGCATCGGCGTGGCTTCGCCCTCGATGTCCTTGTCGACGCCCGCCATGATGCGGATCAGCGTCGACTTGCCCGAGCCGTTCAGGCCGAGCACGCCGATCTTCGCGCCGGGAAAGAACGACAGCGAGATGTCCTTCAGGATCTGGCGCTTGGGCGGCACGATCTTGCCGACCCGGTTCATCGTGAAAACGTATTGGGCCATTTCGGTGTGAAAGTCAGAAGTGGTTGAGACGGCCGCGCAGCGCGCGGGCTGGCGGCGTCGGGTGATTCGGTACGGAGCGTGCCGCGCGGGGCGAGGCGGTGCGAGCGCGTATTGTACTTCGCCGCCGGCTGCCGCTGGCACCGCGCAGGCCATTCGGCCGACCCGCGCTCACAGCCACGCGGCGACGCCGCCATGCCCGGAGCAGGTGCCGCGCCGGTGGCGGCTGAAGCTGTACGTGCCGTCTCGGCAGCGCGCGCTCGCGCCGTCCGGCACGCGGCCCGATTTCGAATGCGCGGGCGCATGCACGGTTTCGCCGTCGCGGTTGCGATAGGTGTCGTGACGGTCGAGATCGGCTTCGTTGCCGTAGCCGGGCGACGCGCGATAGGCGTGCGCGGCAGGCGGCAACGCGGTGCACGCGACGAAAAGCGCGGCGGACAGGGTCGCGACGTGGGTCGCGCGGCGAAGCAGGGCACGCATGGTCTCTCTCGTTCTGTTCGTTGTTATCGATGTCGGGCCGATGGCCCGCGCCGCATGTTAGCGGATCGGCGCCGGGGCGCCGCGCGACGCTACGCCGCGCGACGCTACGCCGCGCCGGCCATCGACGCCGCGCCGTCGGTCTGCGCGGCATCGAGAATCCAGCGGCGGAACGCGGCAACCTTCGGCCGTTCCGCGTGATGCGGCGGATAGACGAGGTAGTACGCGAAATCGTCGAGCCATGCGACGTCGGCAAGCTGCACGAGCCGGCCGCTCGCCAGTTCGCCGCGCACCATCGCCGCCGGCAGCAGCCCGGCGCCCTGGCCGGCGACGATCGCCTGCAGCAGCAGGCCCGAGTCGTCGAACGCGGGGCCGCGCGGCGGGCCGAAATCGTCGATTCGCTGCGCGCCGAACCAGATGTGCCAGCCCTTGCGTTCGGCGTCGTGCAGTTGCGGCCAGCCGACGAGCTCGGCCGGCGTCGCCGGCATGCCGAGCCGCGCGACGAGGTCGGGCGACGCGAGCGCGACGATTTCCACCGTCAGCAGCCGTTCGCTGCAGAGCCCGATGTAGCGCCCGAGGCCGTGACGGATCGCGACGTCGACGCCGTCGCGCGCGAAATCCGCGAGCGCGTGGCTCGTGACGACCTGCAGGTCGACGTCCGGGCAAGCCTGCCGGAACTGCGCGAGGCGCGGGACGAGCCACGCGGATGCGAAGAACGGCGTCACGCTCACGGTCAGCACGCCGCTGTCGGCGGCGCCCGACACGCGCTGCGACGCGTCGGCGATCTGCCGGAACGCGTTGCGCACGGGCGGCAGGTAGTCGCGGCCGGCGGCCGTCAGCAGGATGCCGCGGTTCACGCGCTCGAACAGCTGCACGCCGAGATGCGTCTCGAGCGTGCGGATCATCTGGCTCACCGCACCGGGCGTGACCGACAGCTCCTCGGCCGCCGACTTCACCGACAGGTGGCGGGCGGCGGCTTCGAAGGCGCGCAACGCATTGAGCGGCGGCAGGCGCGAACGGTTCATTCAGTTTTTCTAAAGCGAAAGGTCGACGAAATATCGTTTGAGACGACGCGTACGCGCGAGTACCGTTGACGCATCGGATCGCCCGTTTCACGGCTGCCCGCCGGCGGCCGATGCGATCAACATAGTTCAACTATATCCACGAGGCAATCCGGACGCCGCCCGGCAGCCGGTGGAACCCGAAAGGAGCATCGTCATGAACCGCCCGGGCGCATCGCGCCTTTTCTACGGCTGGTACGTGGTGGCGGCTGCGTTCGCCGTCACGTTCGTCGGATTCGGCAGCGCGTACACGTTCAGCGCGTTCGTCGAGTCGCTGCAGCGGGATTTCGCCGCGTCGCGTGGCCAGATCTCGCTCGTGTTCTCGCTCGCCGGCTTCCTCTACTTCGGCTTCGGCATCGTCAGCGGGCCGCTGGCCGATCGTTTCGGCTCGCGGCGCCTCGCCGTGGTCGGGATGTTGCTGACCGGCGCGGGGCTCGCGGCCGCCGGCGCGGCGCGCACGCTGCTGCAGGTCTACGTCGCGTACGGGCTCGGGGTCGGGTTCGGCGTCGGCTGCGCGTACGTGCCGGCCGTCGGCGCGGTGCAGCGCTGGTTCGTGCGTCGGCGCGGGTTCGCGTCGGGGCTCGCGGTCGCGGGGATCGGCGTCGGCACGCTGGTGATGCCGCCGCTCGCCTCCGCGCTGATCGCGCAGGTTGGCTGGCGCGGCGCGTATTTCACGCTGGCCGCGATCGCGCTCGTGCTGGGGGCCGGCATGTCGCTGCTGATCGAGAACGACCCGCGCGGGCGCGGATTGCTGCCGGACGGCGAGGTCGCCCGTGACGGCGGCGGCCGGCATGCCGGTGCTTCCCCGGCCGCCGCGAACGCGCCAGCCGGCGCGGCGGTGCGCGAAGCCGTCACGTCGCGGCCGTTCGCGAGCCTCTACGCGGCCTGCCTCGTCTGCTCGTTCGGCGTGTTCGTCCCGTTCGTTCACCTCGTGCCGTACGCGCTCGATCATGGCGTCGCGCCGTCGACGGCCGTGCTGCTGCTCGGCGCGATCGGCGTCGGCAGCACGGCCGGCCGCTTCTTCCTCGGCGGCCTCGCCGACCGCTTCGGCCGCCGTGCGTCGCTGCTCGCGATGTTCGCGGGCATGGCCGTCGCGCTGGTCGCGTGGGCGGGCGCCGGCACCGTTGCGACGCTCGCTGCGTTCGCGCTCGTGTTCGGCGTGTTCTACGGCGGCTGGGTCGCCGTGCTGCCGGCGGTCGTGATGGACTATTTCGGCGGGCGCAACGTGAGCGCGATCATCGGCATCCTGTACACGAGCGTCGCGTTCGGCACGCTGGTCGGGCCGGCCGCCGCCGGCTTCATCTACGATGCGGGCGGCGGCTATCTCATGCCGATCCTCGCGAGCGCCGCCGCGAATGCGATCGCGTTCGCGATCGTCGCGACCACCGGGCGTGCGCCGGCCGCCGCCCGCGCGGCCGGCGGATAGCGCCGCGAGGCTGGGTGCGTCGCGCGATTTCCGGTAGGGTGGCCGGATCGTCAACCATCGACGCATGGTCGGGGAGGCATCGTGACATTCGACGAAGTCCGGCAGATCGCACTGGCGTGGCGCGGCGTCGAGGAAGGCAGGTCGTACGGCACGCCCGCTCTCAAGGTGAAGGGCAAGCTGCTCGCGCGGCTGCGCGAGGACGGCGACACGCTCGTCGTGAAGGGCGTCGGCCCCGACGAGCGCGCGTGGCTGATCGAATCGGCGCCCGACGTGTATTACGTGACCGATCACTATGTCGGCTGGCCGATCGTGCTGGTGCGCCTGTCGGCTGCGCATCCGGACGCCGTGAAAAACCTGCTTCTGCGAGAATGGCACGCAATCGTGCCGGCGCAGTGGCGGAACGAAGCCGCCGCCCGCGACGCGAACTGAACGGCGCGCCCGGCGCGCGAGGCGCGGCCGAACCGGAGCAAGCGTTGCATCGGTTCGCATCGATGCAACGAGTGGTTCCATCGAAATGCTTCAATTGGTTCTTAGTGAAGAACCGTTTGATGCTTACACTCCTTCGCTTCGAAGGCGGCTGACGACAGCCGACGGAACGGGCGTACGCGATGCGCCGGCGCCCGGTGCGCCGCATCGCACCCGCAGCTTCGCAGACTGCGCGGACGGCCCGGCCGGAACGGCCCCATCCGGCCCATGCCCGCGTGCGACGCACGCGCGGTCGCAGCCGGATTCAAGAACGACAACTCCCCGCGCCGCCTTCACGCGACACCCGGTCGTATCGGAACCGTTTTTTGGAGAGAGACAGATGAGTGGAAGCAACACAGGCCTCGGCACCGGCCTGAAGCAGCGTCACGTGACGATGATGTCGATTGCCGGCGTCATCGGCGCGGGCTTGTTCGTCGGCTCCGGCCACGCGATCGCGGAAGCCGGGCCGGCATCGATACTCGCGTATGCGATCGCGGGCGTGCTGGTCGTGCTGGTGATGCGCATGCTCGGCGAAATGGCCGTCGCGCATCCGGACAGCGGGTCGTTCTCGACCTATGCCGATCGCGCGATCGGCCACTGGGCCGGCTTCACGATCGGCTGGCTGTACTGGTGGTTCTGGGTGCTGGTGATCCCGATCGAGGCGACCGCCGCCGCGACCATTCTCAATGCGTGGTTCCCGGGCATCGCGACGTGGATCTTCGCGCTCGGCATCACGCTGCTGCTCACCATCACCAATCTCTTTTCCGTCAAGAACTACGGCGAATTCGAATTCTGGTTCGCGCTGATCAAGGTCGTCGCGATCGTCGTGTTCCTGTGCATCGGCGGTGCGGCGATCGTCGGCATCATTCCTGCGCCGACCGTGTCGGGCGTGTCGAACCTGTTCGTGCACGACGGCTTCATGCCGCACGGCGCGAGCGCGGTGCTCGCGGCGATGCTCACGACGATGTTCTCGTTCCTCGGCACCGAGATCGTGACGATCGCGGCCGCCGAATCGGACAACCCGCAACGCCAGATCGTGCGCGCGACGAACTCGGTCATCTGGCGTATCACGCTGTTCTATCTCGGCTCGATCCTCGTCGTCGCGGCCATCGTGCCGTGGAACGACCCGCTGCTGCCGAAGCATGGCTCGTATCAGCGCGCGATGGAGCTGATCGGCATCCCGAACGCGAAGGCGATCATCGACGTGATCGTGCTCGTGTCGGTCGCGAGCTGCCTGAATTCGGCGCTGTACACCGCGTCGCGGATGCTGTTCTCGCTGTCCCGGCGCAAGGACGCGCCGGCCTTCCTGCATCGCACCGATTCGACCGGCACGCCGCGCGCGGCCGTGCTCGCGTCGACCGCGTTCGGTTTCCTGACCGTGATCGCGAACTACCTGATGCCGGAGCAGGTGTTCGGCTTCCTGCTCGCGACGTCGGGCGCGATCGCGTTGCTCGTGTATCTCGTGATCGCGATCTCGCAACTGCGGATGCGCAAGACGCTCGAAGCGGGCGGCGCCGACCTGACGCTGCGGATGTGGTTGTTCCCGTGGCTCACGTGGGCCGTGATCCTGTTCATCTGCGGCACGCTGACCGTGATGTTCGTCAGCGAGGAGCACCGGATGGAAGTCGGCGCGACGGCCGTGCTCGCGTTGATCGTGCTGTTCGCGTCGTGGCTGAACAAGCGTGGGCGCGATGCGCAGGCGAACGCCGGGCGGCGGGTGTCGGCGACGTGAGCGCGCGAGCGGCCGGATCCGATAGCACCTGAGTGATACGGCCCGGAAGTATCGTGGCCCGACCGGCGTGTGCCGGCCGGGCTTTTTTTGTTCATCAAGGATTACCGGGTAACGGCCCGGCCGGCGTCCGCTCGGACGGCCGCGTCGCGGTCGATTCATTCCTGTTGGGAGATAAATCATCGACAAGCGGGATATTTGTTACCGAGGCAGTTTCATTTATTCTACGGGCTCACCACCAATCAAGAGTCCGACCATGTCGATCCGTCATCTGTTTTCTTCCGCACTTGCGGCGACTGCGCTGCTCGGCGCCGCATCCGCAAGCATCGCTGCCCCGCTGACCGTCGATGTCTACAATCCGGGCGCGCATGCGATCTTCCCGGTTTCGTCCGAAATCGTTTCGGGCAAGACCGAGGCGATCCTGATCGACGCCCAGTTCCAGCGCAACGACGCTCAGGCGCTGGTGAGCCGGATCAAGGCGAGCGGCAAGACGCTCAAGGCCGTCTACGTGAGCCACAGCGACCCCGACTATTACTTCGGGCTGGAAACCATTCACGCGGCGTTCCCGGATGCGAAGATCGTCGCGACGCCGCAGACCGTCGCCGCGATCGAGGCCAGCAAGGACGGCAAGCTCGCCTACTGGGGCCCGATCCTGAAGGACAACGCGCCGGCTTCGGTGATCGTGCCGCAGCCGCTCGACGGCAATACGCTGCGCGTCGACGGCGAGCCGTTGCGCATCGTCGGGCTCGACGGCCCGACGCCCGATCGCACGTTCGTGTGGATTCCTTCCGCGCGGACCGTGGTCGGTGGCATCCCGGTCGCCGCGAACATTCATGTCTGGATGGCCGACACGCAGACGCCGCTGTCGCACGCGAACTGGCTGGCAACGCTCGACCGGATCGATGCGCTGAAGCCGGCGCGCGTCGTGCCCGGCCACTTCCTGCCGAACCGCGACGGCAGCCAGCCGTTCACCACGGGCGTCGCGTTCACGCGGAATTACGTGAAGGCGTTCGACCAGGAAGCGGCGCGCGCGAAGGATTCGACGACGCTGATCGCGGCGATGGAGGCGCGCTACCCGGATCTCGGCGAGAAGCCGTCGCTCGAGCTGAGCGCGAAAGTTGCCAAGGGCGAGATGCAGTGGCCCGCGCCGGCGCCGTTCCCCGCGGCGGGCAAGACGGTGCGCGTGCAGTTCGGCGCTACCGCGTTCGACCTGAACTTCAAGGACGACAGGACGATGTCGTTCGTCGGCACGGCCGGCCAATTCAAGGGCGTGACGGATACGGTGCAGTACACGGCGCGCGAGGTCCGTCCGCAGGTGTACATGGTGTACTGGCATGAGCCGTCCACCGGCTCGAACGTCGTGCACGTCGAGGATTTCGAACGCGGTGCGGTGGATACGAACATCGCGATGAAGGATGGACAGTTCCTGCATCTGTCCGGGACGCTGAAGGTCGTCGGTCGGGAATGAGTCGGTCTTCCGCCGTCGAAAAGAAAAAGCCCGCATTCAGCGGGCTTTTTTACGCTCGATGCGACAGCAACGCTCAGACGTTAAACGGAAAGTTTGATGAATTTCCCCGCAATTTTCTGGTGTTTTTCGAGATGCGGAACGTTTGTATACGGTTTTGTATACGGTTTATTGTGTGTGGCTGCCATGTTGGGGCTTGGCGTGGCCGGCAGTGTGGCCTGTCAGCTGCCAAACGGCTAGGGCGGGGTTGTAAGGGCCCTGCCGGGCGGTTTGGGGGGGGCTAGGGGGCATGCAAGGGGCCTATCAGGCTGGCTTGGTGGTGGCACTATTGCCCGGCTAAGGCGCAACCTAAATAAAATGGGGTCGATCATGTGGCGGGCTGGTGCAAGGGGGGGCACGGCGCAGCGGTAGCTTAGGTGCTTTGCTAGGCTAACGCGGTTGGGTTCTGGTTGCCCCTACCAAGGGGTGACAGGGGCGGCGGGCCCGCAGAGGTATCTATCTAGAAGAAGTGGAGGGGCGACAATCGTCTGTGCCCCTCCGTTGTTAAGCACTTGGTGTCCAGCACCAACTGCTTCCCGGGTTAGTCGAAGAGACTCAACTGACCGGGATGTGACCGCCAGTGCTGGCATACATGTTCGACCCGACCGAATCGGAACCGAGTGTATGCCGTCACATAGACGGTTTTCATCGTGGTAAGTCCGCGCATGGCGGCACCTCCAATCGAAATGGATTGGAGGGCAGTCGTTTGCCTGCGGTACCTAAGTGGTATACACTCAGGTTGTCCTAACCAGACGGTGCAGGTGCTTGGGTCGCCCTCATTCACCTGGAGCGCTTATGCTCCAAGGCCGGTTGCTAGCCGGTCTGTGCCAAGCAAGCCTCGACGCTGAACTCCTGCCAGAGTTTTGCGTCGGGGCTTCTTACTTTCTATGACATGTCGTGCTCTCCGCAGCTCGCCATCAGTTGTCTTCGCCTTCCGTGGCCTCGGTGGGCCGTTCGGTCTGATCCTGTTCTTCGTTTTCGTCCGGCGTCGCATCGCCGCTGAGATCTTCCTCATCGGACCCACTGCCGTTTTTCGCCGGCCGCTTAGTTTTTGCCGCCGGATACCATTCAAGCAAGCCAAATTTGCCGTTCGGCAAGCGATGAAAAGTTACGGAATTCTTCGACAGGCTGATCCGTAACCCTCGTTTGGCATTGTCTTCGTTGCGCGTGTCGAAGGCGAACCCGCCTTCGATCAGGGCTGCATAAATCTCGTTTACCGTTGCGGGCCCTTTATCCAGCTTTCTACGCAACTCCAGAATTGCTCGTATCGCAGCCGCGAGCGGTTGACCATAGAACTGGTCTGACCGAATCGCAAGGTTCGCGGTGCCCTGCGTTTGCTTTTCTTCAAGCTCGTACAACAGCGGCAACCCTTCGATCTCGCAGAGTTCGTTGATGACCATTTTGGTCTTGGCCACAGCCCGCTCCTGGTCGAGCAATTTCGCCTGTAGCTTGGCTATTGCAAGTTGAATTGGATCGGACATTCCGGCCTCCTTTGAGGGTTATGCTCGAATTTACTGGATCGATCGGAGAATGTCTAGTGTCGGATGGAAAATTTCCCCGATATCTAGCAGCGACCGGCGCGATATCACGGAAATAGCTTTGCGCTATGACTTATAAGTCATTGAATTTTAATGATATATTTCCCAAAAGATAGGGGGTTTGTGGTTACGGTCTTCTGGCTTTGTGAGGTGTGGTGATGCGTGGTGATGTGAAGTGACACGTAGTGAAGTGTCGTGAGGCATTGTGAAGCGAGGGATGGCGTGGAGGGGTGGCGCAGGTGCGCCGAACAGTGAGGTGTTGATGCTCACCATTTTCGAGGGCGAGACAGGCCTGCTACGGTTGACCGGCGAGTGGGTCTGTCATTCCCTGATGGCGGCGGGGTTGGTACGAAGCCGGCGAATATCTGCATGTCTGATTCCGCCGGCCTCGATTGCCGCAGCAGTTGCAACGCTACCGTGATGACGGGCGGCTCTGAAAGGTTTTTTGCAATGCTATTGCAAGCCACTTGCGGCGGAGTTCATGTACTGCACGCAGGCAAGATGAGCTTTGGCCATCACAACACGGAGTTGTGGGTCTTGGTCGCTCTTAACGACGGGGCCCGAATAAGCGATGTTCAGCATCAACTGATGCAACTGCGCCATTGTGGGTGTCTGGTGCTGCGAGGTCACGGCTTCGTCGATTGCGACAAGCATCTCGTCACGGGTTTTTCCTTTGGCGCGGGAGCCTGCGAAGACGCCAACATTCCTCATTTCATTTTTGCATACGTTCCCGACTATCTGACCGACAACTTGATCCTGGAAGTCGGCGGCGGTTTGAGCGCTCGCACACGCTGATGCGAGTGCGAGCGCCATTGCTAAGAATTGGGCAGGTGTTCTCATGTTTGTTCCGTGAATTTCAGTTGGCAACGTCTGCACGAATGCCGGCCAGACATCGACAAGCATCGAAAACTACGAAAAACGTAGTATGCCAGACGTGTTGATGCAACGATATTCGTAGCCTTGCAGTCAACGGGCTACGGGATGTCCAGCGAGGAAACGTCGGTTTTCGGTGCGCGCCTGAAAGGGGCTCGCCTGAGAGTGGGAATGTCGCAGAAGCAACTCGGGATCGCGGCCGGGTTGGACCCCTTCGTTGCCAGTACCCGAGTCAACCGATATGAACTGGGAATTCACAAAGTTGATTATCAGTTCGCGAAGCGGCTGGCTGCTGTCCTCGGGGTTTCCGTTGCATATCTCTATGCTGATGATCCGGAGTTGGCGGAGTTGATCGATCTGTATGGGCGTTTGCCTAGCGAGCACAAGGAAAATCTGCTTACGCTCGCTAGGGAGCTTGCGTCGCGGTAACTCTGGTCGCGCCTAGCTCGTGCGATTAGAGCTTGCTTGCGGCCGTTTGCGACTGCGTCGTGGTGCCATGCCTGCCTCGATCAACCAACGGGGAGTTTTTGCTATCGCATCTGGTTTCGATAGCAACTCTGCAAGCGAGATCGCTGGTCCGGGGAGGTTTGGGCAATCCAAGTCAATGCCGCGTCCCTTGAAATATGCCTTGTGACGCGCGCGTGTTCGTGCGCAGTAGATCAATCTCCAATCAACTCCGAGCTTATGTAATGCCATTGCGGGACGCCTACGCTCGTCAATGCCCTCGAAGTCCGCGGCAGACAGAGGGCCAAACGTGACGTCGTGCAGCGGGAGCCGAGCAAAATATTTGCGGAATACCTCGCGAGACGTATCCAACTGCCAGTCTCGGGCGAGGGGTAGCCCAAGCTTGTGAAGTTCAGCGCGTCGCAACCTGACTTCGATTCGGAGAATTCCTTCGCATTCCTTAGATAGATTGCGAAACAAATCGCCAGCATGGTCGCCTGAACTCTTCAGCGACAGTTGGTCCCCTTTGTCATAGACAGCGATCTGATATTGCTTGCCACTCTTGGGGCGATATGCGGCATAGCGGCGGTGCGTGCTGCACTGTCGACGCTTGGCAACCAGGATGTGCTTGAGTACGGTCAGTGCCTCGTCGACCCGTTGACTCGAATCGAGCCGAAAATTCACTGCAAGATCGACGCGATGCAACTCGATGTTTCCTTCGCTCCATGCGGCGATTTTATCGGATGCTGCGTCGATGTTCAGTTCGCGGACAAGGCGCCGGACGGTAGATGTGCAAGCCAGTTTGACGCTGCCGCTCGACCAGACATTCTGTCCATATTGATTTGCAAATGGAGAGCCTTCAACGAACAACTCGTGGTCATGTGGAGACCTTGATTTCACGCGATAGTGCAGGGCGTGGCGTCCGTATTTTCCCGCCACGGACTTCCGATTGGTAATCTGTTGCTGAGCACCTCCCGGCGTTGAAACAAGGACTTTCGTCACTTCATCTACGTCCATCTGTACTCCCGTTACTGAGAAGCACACTGTATCCACGTTGACTTGGAACTTCTCAGGGAGTATTTGATCTGCATTGCTACTCATATCTCTCACCATTGTGTATGGGTCATATTGGCTATACAGGGTATGTATTACAGAGCCTGCTGGACGCCAATGCTTGCCGTAGAGGCCGGTGGCGTGCACGACAATGTGTCAGGTAGGCATCGAAAGAGAGGGGTGAGGATTATTCAAACTTTCGAAGCGCGGCCTTTGCTCGAATCCATTCCTGGACCTCGTGTTCAAGCCACCCGACTCTGTTGGACGTGAGGCGAACCGGCTTGGGAAATGATCCGGCTCTCGCAAGCTCGTAGATGAGCGAGCGGGAGATTCCTGTAACTCGCTCGACTTCGGGGCGAGGCAAGATGCGGACTAATTGGCCTTGACCCAACTCGCGGCCGGACAATTTGTCTTCGACGGTACTATGCTTTTCATTCATGGATGGGCCTCGAAAAACGCCGTGTGAGGAACGGCATGGATTCGATTTTTCCATCTCAGAGTAGGCATTTCGAGGAGACAACTTCACCCAAAGTCGTCTCCGTCTTCTCCGGTAAGCTCGGTGCCGGACCGTTGTCGCTTTGTCAGGCTGTCGGTACTTTGCCGACCTTCGGTTGCAGGCTTTTTCTGCTGGATTTCGATGTCAGTAAAGCCAGGTACCCGTACTCAGCGAGTTCGACGGCGGGTTCGTATGCTTTTCTTTCAGCCTCTTTCAGTTCGAACAGATCCTGACCGGGTCGGGTTCGAAGCGCTTCCGCGATATCTACCCATGAAATATCGAGATGCCGGGCATCCAGGAGCCTCAATTTGCGGAGAAGGCTCTTCGCCGTGGGTCTCGGTGCGGCGGCTCTTCTGTCTACCCCAAGCGACGTTCGAAGCGCGTCCGCCCGCCGTTCAATGATGCGCCGTGCATTCTTCATTTGGAGGTCGAGCGCATCGCTGCCAAAGAGTGATGGGCGCAGATTGAAAACGATGCAGACTTCGTCATTGCGTAACTCGCGCGACCATGATGTGGACTGTCCTTTGGGGCGCGGTGATACCGCCAGTGCTCTAAATTCGGCGGATTTGCCTTCATCGTAGGCTTCGGCATAGTGCTTGAATCGACGGAGCCCAAACATCCCGGCGATTTCGCGTTTCTTGGCAGTGCGAGCCTCCTGATCGTCCGGTAGCGAATTGCAGGCGTGCCGGAAGTTGTTGTTGCGCCGGAGAAATTCCCACGCCCACCGCCGATAATCCCAGCTTTCCCAACCTACGTAGTCTGCTACCTCGAGTCCATTGGGAAATTGTTGGTCCTTCGGTGCTAGAGTCGATGTGTTGTTCGTCACCATCTTATAGGTCTCCCAGCAGGATACTGCCGTATGGTTGGGTCTAGGTGGCTCGTCCAAAGTGTCCCGGAATGATCTTCGCTCCGTCTCGAAGTGCGTCGAGCATGTCCGCCCAGTCCTGCATCATTTTCGCCCGGCTATCGAAGTGTTCGGCGTGGTTATATGTTCGCCGAACTCCGTTTTGATCGATATGCGCGAGTTGTCGTTCGATCCAGTCGGTCGGGTAATTCAGTTCGTTTAAGCGGGTACTGCCGGTGGTGCGCGTTGCATGGGGGCTGTATTTTCCGGCCCAGCCCAGCGTTTTGAGTGCTTGACGTAGTGCAGCGGCCGTCATCGGTTTTGTCCGATCGTCGCGATGGGGGAACACGAATCGTTGCTTGCCAGTGAAACCGTGAATTGCACGTAGCCCTTCGATGGCCTGTCGCGGTAACGGGACGGTATGCTCTTTTCGTTTCTTCATGCGCGTTGCTGGGATGCGCCACACTCCAGCATCAAGGTCGAACTCATCCCATTCGGCTTCGATGGCTTCGCTCGGTCGACACAACGTCAGCCACATTAAGCGGAACGCAGTGACGGTCTGGAAGTTACCGTCGTATCCAATGAGATCGCGCATGAACTGGCCAATTTCCTCAGTAGTAAGCGGCCTCTTGTGCTGCGTCTTGTTGGGCGGTAGAGCCTTGCGCACCGGATAGACTGGGTCCGTTTCCGCACGAAGCGTCGCAATCGCCAGTTCGAAGACACCCGACATGGATCGTTTGGCTTCGGCTGCGACGCTGGGCCCGTTCGCTGTCATCGCTTTTTTGAGTAGTTCCAATACCAGTGCCGGTGTTATGGCACGGACCGGGAGTTTGCCGATCGACGGGAACACGACACGTTCGAACATGTCCAGGCGGCGGGCCTTCGTCTCCGGCTGCCAGTCCTTCGCACCTAGCCATTCTTTCGCAATGGATTCGAATGTCACGGCATTCGCCAGCAAGCGCGTTGCCTTTGTCGTCTGCCGGTCGTGAACGGGGTTGATGCCTTGTTTCACCAGCTCCCGCAGGCGTTCGCGCTCTTTGCGCGCTTCGGCAAGTCCGATAGTGGGGTAGTTGCCGAGGGTATATATGCCAGCTTTGCCGTTGAGTTCGAACCGATAGCGCCAGACACCGGCTCCCTTGGATTTCACCTCGAGAAACAGCCCGTTACCGTCCGCAAGCCGTATAGGCGTCGCTTCACCGTTGTGGCCTACGCGCGGCTTGGCGTTGCGGCATTGCGTGTCGTTAAGCTTGGGCATGGTGGCTGCCGTATACGGTTTTGAGGTTTGTGCCCCTATTATATACCGCCTTGTATACGGTTTTTTGTGGATGCGGCTGGCGGTTGCCGGCACCGCATGGCAACAAAAAAGCCCGCAACCACGGGGGTTTGCGGGCTTGGGTGGCGCGGCGCGGTTTGCGCTGGACGGCCAGTTTTGCTTAGACGTTGAACAGGAAGTTCATCACGTCGCCGTCGTGCACGACATATTCCTTCCCTTCCGCGCGCATCTTGCCGGCTTCCTTCGCGCCTTGCTCGCCCTTGTACGTGACGAAGTCGTCGAACGCGATCGTCTGCGCGCGGATGAAGCCGCGCTCGAAGTCGGTGTGGATCACGCCCGCCGCTTGCGGCGCGGTATCGCCGATGTGGATCGTCCACGCGCGCACTTCCTTCACGCCCGCGGTGAAGTAGGTCTGCAGGCCGAGCAGCTTGAAGCCTGCGCGGATCACGCGGTCGAGGCCCGGCTCTTCCATGCCCATGTCGGCAAGGAAGGCTTCCTTGTCCGCGTCGTCGAGATCGGCGATTTCCGCCTCGATCGCCGCGCATACGGCGACCACCGGCGCGTTTTCGCTTTCCGCGTACTTGCGCACCGCCTCGAGGTGCGGGTTGTTCTCGAAGCCGTCGTCCTTCACGTTGGCGACGTACATCGCCGGCTTCGCGGTGATCAGGCAGAACGGCTTGATCAGCGCCTGTTCGTCGTCCGACAGCGCGAGGCCGCGCACGGCCTTGCCCTGGTCGAGCTGCGCGCGCACCTTTTCGAGCACCGCGACGAGCTTCGCCGCTTCCTTGTCGTTGCCCGACTTCGCCGCCTTCGAATAGCGCGTGAGCGCCTTCTCGATGGTGCCGAGGTCGGCGAGCGCGAGTTCGGTGTTGATCACTTCGATGTCGTCGATCGGGCTGACCTTGCCGGCGACGTGAATGACGTTCTCGTCCTCGAAGCAGCGCACGACGTGCGTGATCGCGTCGGTTTCGCGGATGTTCGCGAGGAACTGGTTGCCGAGGCCTTCACCCTTGCTCGCGCCCGCGACGAGGCCCGCGATGTCGACGAACTCGACGACGGCCGGCACGACACGCTCCGGCTTGACGATCTCGGAGAGCGCTTTCAGGCGCGTATCGGGCACTTCGACGATGCCGACGTTCGGCTCGATCGTGCAGAACGGGTAGTTCTCGGCGGCGATGCCGGCCTTGGTCAGCGCATTGAACAGGGTGGACTTGCCGACGTTGGGCAAGCCGACGATGCCGCATTTGAGACTCATGGAATCCTTCGGACGGGTGAGGCGGCGCGGCCGGACAAGGCACGGCGGCGCGGGAAAAAAGGGCGGCCGGCGCGTGGAGCGCGGCGGGCCGACGGTCAAAGACGCTATTGTACCGTGCCGGCGGCCCGGATTCCGGGCTGGCGCCGAACGGCCGATGCGGCGGGCCGCCGCGCCGGCGCACCGGGCTGCGATTCTGCTGATTTCCCGCAAAGTCCGGCCGCGTAAGGGTTTGGCCCCGCGGCTATAATGCCCGCCATGACTGCCCACCACTCCTTCGACGTCGCCGTGGTCGGCGGCGGGCTCGTCGGCAAGACGGCCGCGCTCGCGCTGACCCAGTCCGGCTACAAGACCGCGTTGCTCGCCCAGCCGGCCACGCCGCGCGCCGCGGATCTCGCGTTCGACACGCGCGTCTACGCGCTGTCGTCCAGCTCGCAGGCGTTGCTCGAGCGGCTGCGGGTCTGGCAGGCGCTCGACCACAGCCGGCTCGCGCCCGTCTACGACATGCGCGTGTATGGCGATGCGCATGCCGAACTGCATTTCTCCGCGTATCAGGCGTCCGTGCCGCAGCTCGCATGGATCGCCGAATCGTCGCTGGTCGAGGCGTCGCTCGACGCCGCGCTGCGCTTCCAGCCGAACCTGACGTGGTTCGACGCGCGTGCGCAGGGCTTCGACGTGCGCGACGACGCGGCCGTGCTCACACTGTCGTCGGGACAGGTGCTCGAAGCCGATCTCGTCGTCGGCGCCGACGGCGCGCATTCGTGGGTGCGCTCCCAAATGGGGGCCAGGGTAGAGCGGCGCGACTACCGGCAAACGGGCGTCGTCGCGAATTTCAAGGCATCTTTGCCGCACCGCGAGACCGCGTACCAATGGTTTCACGAAGGCGAGATCGTCGCGCTGCTGCCGCTGCCGGACGGCCACGTGTCGCTCGTGTGGTCCGCGCACACCGCGCACGCGGACGCACTGCTCGCACTCGATCCGGCGCAGCTCGCGGCCGAGGTGGAGCGCGTGTCGCACGGCCAGGTCGGCGCGCTCGAATGCGTGACGCCGGCCGCCGGCTTCCCGCTGGCGCTGCAGACGGTCGACAAGCTGATCGCGCCGCGCGTCGCGCTGGTCGGCGATGCCGCGCACCTGATCCACCCGCTCGCGGGGCAGGGGATGAACCTGGGATTGCGCGACGTCGCCGCGCTCGCCGATGCGATCGCGGGCAAGGAAAGCTTCCGCAACCTCGGCGATACGGTGCTGCTGCGCCGCTACGAGCGTTCGCGTCGGGAGGACATCCGCGCGCTGATGGTCGCGACCGACGGCCTGCAGCGGCTGTTCGCGGTGCCGGGCTCGCTCGCGAAGGCGGTGCGCAATGCGGGCATGGCGTTCGTCGGCGCGCAGCCGCTCGTGAAGCGCTGGCTCGTGTCGGCCGCGCTCGGCTGAGCGAACCTTCCGCCACCGCGCCGGTCGGAGACGGTTCCGTTACGGCGTACACTGTGCCGTGCACTCCGATTGAGCTGAAGGAAGATTTCAATGAAAAAAACGATCCGCATCGCATCGCTGGCGCTGGCCGTCACGATGGCGACGCTTGGCTGCACCGCGCAGGCCGACCAGACCACCGACAAGCTGAAGGCTACGCTGCAGGCCCGGCTGGGCAACGACGCGCCGATCAAGAGCGTGTCGAAATCGCCGGTTGCAGGCCTTTACGAAGTGAACCTCGGCTCGCAGATCATCTATAGCGACGCGGCGGGCGACTACGTGCTGCTCGGCGATCTCGTCGACGCGAAGACGCACAAGAACCTGACCGACGCCCGCCTGTCCGAAATCAACAAGATCGACTTCGCGAGCCTGCCGTTCGCGAATGCGATCAAGGTCGTCAAGGGCAACGGCGCCCGCAAGATCGCGGTGTTCTCCGATCCGAACTGTCCGTACTGCAAGAAGCTCGAGACGACGCTGCAGTCGGTCGACAACGTGACCGTCTACACGTTCCTGTATCCGGTGCTGTCGCCGGATTCGACCGCGAAGTCGAAGGCGATCTGGTGTGCGACCGACCGCGCGAAGACGTGGGAAAGCTGGATGCTCGACCACCGTGCGCCGTCCGGCGCCGGTACCTGCGATACCAGCGCGCTGGACAAGAACCTCGCGCTCGGCCGCGGGATGAACGTCACCGGTACGCCGACGATCTTCCTGCCGGACGGCCGCCGCCTGCCGGGCGCGGTATCGGCCGACCAGCTCAACCAGGCGCTCGCCTCGAGCAAGTAACCGACTGCACGCCGGGCGCATGGCCCGGCCAGCGAGGGGCGCCCGCATGATCTGCCGGCGCCTCTCTTCGTTTTCGCCGCCGTATTCGACCGACCGATTGCCACGATGACCCAGCCGATCCGCTATTCGATTGTCCCGAAAGATCTTGCCGCGCACCTGTTCGAAGTGACGGTGACGGTTGCCGATCCCGATCCCGAAGGCCAGCGTTTCTCGCTGCCGGTATGGATTCCGGGCAGCTATCTCGTGCGCGAGTTCGCGCGCAACATCGTGACGCTGCGTGCGTTCAACGACGCGGGCCGCAAGGTGCGCATCGCGAAGACCGACAAGCACACGTGGCAGGCCGCGCCCGTGACCGGCGCGTTGACGCTGCGTTACGACGTGTATGCATGGGACCTGTCGGTGCGCTCCGCGTATCTCGACGAATCGGGCGGCTTCTTCAACGCGACGGCCGTGTTCCTGAGCGTCGCCGGTCGCGAGGACGCGCCGTGCGAAGTCGATATCGCGAAACCGGCCGGCGCGGCGTTCCGCACCTGGCGCGTCGGCACCGCACTGCCCGAAGCGGGCGGCACCCGGCGCTACGGTTTCGGCGCATATCGCGCGGCCAACTACGACGAGCTGTCCGACCATCCGGTGACGATCGGCGAATTCGCGCTCGCGACGTTCGACGCGCACGGTGTGCCGCACGACATCGTGATCGCGGGGCGCGTGACGCAGCTCGACCTGGAGCGGCTGCGCAACGACCTGAAGCGGGTGTGCGAGGCGCAGATCGCGTTGTTCGAGCCGAAGTCGAAGAAGGCACCGATGGAGCGCTACGTGTTCATGACGCTCGCGGTCAGCGACGGCTACGGCGGCCTCGAGCATCGCGCGTCGACCGCGTTGATCTGCAACCGTACCGACCTGCCGGTGAAGGGGCGACCGGAAACGACGGAAGGCTATCGCACGTATCTCGGCCTCTGCAGCCACGAGTATTTCCACACGTGGAACGTGAAGCGCATCAAGCCGGCGGCGTTCGTGCCGTACGACCTCACCCGCGAGAACTACACGTCGCTGCTGTGGCTGTTCGAGGGCTTCACGTCGTATTACGACGACCTGATGCTGGTCCGCAGCGGGCTGATGTCGCAGGACGACTATTTCGCGGCGCTCGGCCGCACCGTGGGCGGCGTGCTGCGCGGCACGGGCCGGCTCAAGCAGAGCGTCGCGGAAAGCTCGTTCGACGCGTGGATCAAGTACTACCGTCAGGACGAGAACGCGACCAACGCGATCGTCAGCTATTACACGAAGGGCTCGCTCGTCGCGCTGGCGTTCGATCTCGCGATCCGCGCGCAGACGCGCAACCGCAAGTCGCTCGACGACGTGATGCGCCTGCTGTGGCAACGCTACGGCCGCGACTTCTATCGCGGCCAGCAGGCGGGCGTCGAGGAAAACGAAGTCGAGACGCTGATCGAAGAGG
This sequence comes from Burkholderia sp. IO2, assembly GCF_029522185.1. Taxonomy (NCBI): domain Bacteria; kingdom Pseudomonadati; phylum Pseudomonadota; class Betaproteobacteria; order Burkholderiales; family Burkholderiaceae; genus Burkholderia; species Burkholderia sp. IO2. The sequence goes on from NZ_JAKWFH010000020.1 coordinate 102,058, forward strand.
CGACGGGCGTCGCGCTCGGCCGCCTGTTCGCCGACGCCGTGCACGGCACGCGCGACCTGCCGCTCGCCGAACTGCTCGCGCCGTTCGGCGTGACGCTGACGCCCGATGTCGCGACCGGCGCGGCCGCGAAGCCGACGATCGGCGCGCGCCCGCGCGGCGGCGCGGACTGCACGTTGGCGGCGGTCTACGAAGGCGGCGCCGCGCATCGCGCGGGGTTGTCGGCCGGCGACACGCTGATCGCGGTCGACGGCCTGCGCGTGACGGGTACGAACCTCGATGCGCTGCTGGCCCGCTACCGGCCGGGCGACAAGGTCGAGGTTCACGCGTTCCGCCGCGACGAGCTGCGTACCGCGAAGCTGAAGCTCGACGGTCCGGAAGTCACCCGCTACCGGCTGACGGCGGCCGCGAAGCCGGCTGCGGCCACGAAGGCCCGCGAAGCCTGGCTGAAGGGGTAAGCGGACGCACGCGGGTATCGGGGCGCGATCAAGGATTGTTCCGTTGTTGCAACAATCCGTCGCCCTGAACCCGCTTTTTCGCGGTCATATGGCCACGCACAATGGCGTCACTCGCGCTACTGAAGCGCAACCCCACTGGAGCCTGACATGACGACCATTCTGCAAATCAATTCCGCCGCGCGTTCGCAAGGTGCGCAATCCACGCTGCTGGCCAACGAACTGACGGCAAAGCTGCAACAATCGAATCCCGGCGCGAACGTCGTGGTTCGTGACCTGCTGGCCGATGCGCTGCCGCACCTCGACGAATCGGTGCTCGGCGCGTTCTTCACGCCGGCCGACAAGCGCACCGCAGAGCAGAATGCGATCGTCGCGAAGAGCGATGCACTGATCGCCGAACTGCAGGCTGCCGACATCATCGTGATCGGCGCGCCGATGTACAACTTCGGCGTCTCGTCGCAACTGAAGACGTATTTCGACTGGATCGCCCGCGCAGGCGTCACGTTCCGTTACACCGAGAACGGTCCGGAAGGCCTGATCAAGGGCAAGAAGGTTCACGTCGTGACGGCCCGCGGCGGCAAGTACCTCGGTACGCCGAACGACAGCCACACGCCGTACCTGCGTTCGTTCCTCGGCTTCATCGGCCTGACCGACGTGAATTTCATCCATGCGGAAGGCCTGAACCTCGGTCCGGATGCGCAAAGCGCCGCACTGGCCAGCGCACGCGAAGCGATCGCCGCCGCGTAACGCGCAAGCTCGACGCGGGTGCGACGCACCCGCTGCGTCGCCCGATAAAAAAACGCCGCGCCCCGAAAGGGACGCGGCGTTTTTGCATGCGGTGGGGTGGCTGGCGAACCGGCTGCCGAGGCCGTTACGCGAACGTTTCGGCCACGTCCGGCAGGCGCCAGTCGATCGGTGCGCGGCCCGCGCCGACCAGATAGTCGTTCGCGAGCGCGAAATGGCGGCAGCCGAGGAAGCCGCGGTGCGCGGACAGCGGCGACGGGTGCGGCGCCTCCAGCACGCAGTGTTCGCTCGGATCGAACAGCGCGCGCTTGGCCTGCGCATGTGCGCCCCACAGCATGAACACGAGCCCGCGATGGCGGTTGGCGAGTTCGCGGATCAGCGTGTCCGTGCATTGTTCCCAGCCGCGCTTCGCGTGGCTCGCGGCCGCGCCGCGCTCGACCGTCAGCACGGTGTTGAGCAGCAGCACGCCCTGCCGCGCCCACGTATCGAGGCAGCCGTGGCGCGGCGTGTCGTGACCGAAGTTCGCGGCGATTTCCTTGAAGATGTTGCGCAGCGACGGCGGCGTGCGCACGGCCGGCGGCACCGAGAACGCGAGGCCGTGCGCCTGCGGCGTGCCGCGATCGTCGCCGTGGTACGGGTCCTGGCCGAGGATCACGACCTTCACGTCGTCGGGATGCGTCAGGCGCAGCGCGCGAAACACGTCGGTCGGGTAGACCGTCTTGCCGGCCGCGCGCTCGTCGTCGACGAAGCGGCACAGCGGCGCGTACGCGTCGCTGTCGATGAACGGCTTCAGCACGTCGCGCCAGACGGCCGGCAGCGCGTCGAATTGCGCGGCGAGATGCGGTACGTCGGCGGCAACGGACTGCGGTGCCGCGGCGGCCGGGGCCGGCGCGGACGCCGGTGCGGCGGTTTTCTTCGCGGCTTTGCGCGCGGCCGCGGGTGGCTCGGAAGCCGGGGACGGAAGATCGGCCGGTGCCGTTTCCGGCACGGGATCGTCGAACAGCGACGCCTGTTGCGGCGCGCGGGAAGTCTTGCGGGTTGCCATGCGTGATGCGTGTTTATTGCGCGCGCAGCCGGTAGCCGCGCTGCGCCTTGCTGATATTTTCGGGAACGAGGCCCGGCAGCGCCTGCTGCAGTTCGGCGGCGAGCGTCGCGAGCGCCGTTTCCGGGCCGTCGATCAGTTCGAGTTCGATTTCGCTGATCGGTTCGCGGCGCGTGTCGCGCTCCGCCTGGACGACGATCTCGCCGAGGTCCACCGCGGCTTCGACGGTTGCGCCGCCGATTGCGATGCGCCACAGCGTACGCGAAAAATCCGTGCGGAACAGCGCGTACAGGGCGCCGGCCGCGTCATTCAGCGCGGCGGCGGCTTCCGGCACGTCGCAAGCCGCGACGAGCGCGTCGATTTCGAGCGCGTCGCCGGCGACCGGCAGTTCCCATTCGTGGCGGCGGTGCAGGCCGCCTTCCGCGCTGCCGACGGTCTTGAACGTCTGTAGCCAGCCGTCCGGCGTGCGGCGCACGCGCACGGCGCTCTTCGAGCGCGCCAGCGCGAGATCGGGCGTGTCGTAATAGACGTTCGCGAGCGTGATCGCGTGGCCGGGCTCGCCGGTCAGCGTCTCGAAGAAGCGGCGCGCGGCGTCGGCCTGGCCGGCCGGCAGCGCGAGCTTGATTTCCTTTTCGATCGCCATCAGAAGAACATCCGTGCGAGTTCCTCGCCCGGCTGGTCGGCGCGCATGAACGCTTCGCCGACGAGGAACGTGTTCACGTTCGCCGCGCGCATCGTGTCGACGTCGGTGCGCGACAGGATGCCCGATTCGGTCACGACGATGCGGTCCGACGGAATCATGTCGAGCATGTCGAGCGTGGTCTGGATCGACGTCTCGAACGTGCGCAGGTTGCGGTTGTTGATGCCGAGCAGCGGCGTCTTCAGCGTCAGCGCCTGTTCCATCTCGTGGCGGTCGTGTACTTCGACCAGCACCGCGAGCCCGAGCGAATGCGCATACGCTTCGAGATCCTGCATCAGCGGCGTGTCGAGCGCGGCGGCGATCAGCAGGATCGCGTCGGCGCCCATCGCGCGGGCTTCGACGATCTGGTATGCGTCGACGATGAAGTCCTTGCGCAGCACCGGCAGCGAGCAGGCCGCGCGCGCTTCCTCGAGATAGCGCACGCCGCCCTGGAAGAACTGCTCGTCGGTCAGCACCGACAGGCACGCGGCGCCGTGCGCCGCATACGAATGCGCGATGTCGGCCGGCACGAAATGCTCGCGCAGCACGCCTTTCGACGGGCTCGCCTTCTTGATTTCGGCGATCACGGCGGCGTTGCCGGCCGCGTGCTTCGCCCGCAGCGCGCCGACGAAGTCGCGCAGGTCGCGCGCCGATGCGTCGAGTTTCAGTGCCTCGAGCGGCGTGCTGCGCATGGCCGCCGCGACTTCTTCGCGCTTGACGGCGATGATTCGGTCGAGAATGTCGCTCATGTGGGTTCCTGCTGGATTCGTAAGAGGGTCAGCGCTTGAACTGCTGCGTGAAGCGCACGAGTTCGTCGACTTTCGCGCGGGCCTTGCCGCTCGCGATCGCTTCGCGGGCGAGCTGGATGCCGTCCGCGATCGATTCGGCGACGTTCGCCGCATAGAGCGCGGTGCCCGCGTTCAGCGTGACGATCTCGCGCGCGACGCCCGGCTGGTTGTCCAGCGCGCCGAGCAGCATCGTGCGGGATTCGTCGGCATTTTCCACCTTCAGCGTGCGGTTCGACACCATCTGCAGGCCGAAGTCCTCCGGATGGATCTCGTATTCGTGCACCTTGCCGTCGCGCAATTCGCCGACGAGCGTCGCGGCGCCGAGCGATACCTCGTCCATCCCGTCCTTGCCGTACACGACCAGCACGTGCTGCGCGCCGAGGCGCTGCATCACGCGCACCTGGATGCCGACGAGGTCGGCGTGGAACACGCCCATCAGCTGGTTCGGCGCGCCGGCCGGATTGGTCAGCGGGCCGAGGATGTTGAAGATCGTGCGCACGCCGAGCTCGCGGCGCACGGCCGCGATGTTCTTCATCGCCGGGTGATGGTTCGGCGCGAACATGAAGCCCATGCCGGTTTCGGCGATCGACGCGGCGACCTGGTCCGACTGCAGGTCGATGTTCACGCCGAGCGCCTCGAGCACGTCGGCGCTGCCGGACTTGCTCGATACGCCGCGGTTGCCGTGCTTCGCGACCTTCGCGCCCGCGGCCGCCGTGACGAACATCGACGCGGTCGAGATGTTGAACGTGTGCGAGCCGTCGCCGCCGGTGCCGACGATGTCGACGAAGTTCGAGTTGTCCTGCACCTCGACGTGGTTCGCGAATTCGCGCATCACGGTCGCGGCGGCGGCGATCTCGCCGATCGTCTCCTTCTTCACGCGCAGCCCGGTGATGATCGCGGCCGCCATCACGGGCGACAGGTCGCCGCGCATGATCAGCCGCATCAGGTGCAGCATTTCGTCGTGGAAGATCTCGCGGTGCTCGATCGTCCGTTGCAGCGCTTCCTGCGGGGTAATCGTCATCGTGAGGCTCCCGTCAGGCGGTGGGCGCGGCCACGCGGGCCGCTCCGCGCGTCTGCTTCAAGAAATTCTCGAGCAACGCATGGCCGTGCTCGGACAGGATCGATTCCGGGTGGAACTGCACGCCTTCGACCGGCAGCGTCTTGTGGCGTACGCCCATGATTTCGCCGTCGTCGGTCCACGCGGACACCTCGAGGCAGTCCGGCAGCGATTCGCGCTCGATCGCGAGCGAGTGGTAGCGCGTCACGTCGAAATGCTTCGGCAGGTCGGCGAACACGCCGCGGCAGTCGGTTTCGATCCGGCTTACCTTGCCGTGCATGATGGTCTTCGCGCGCACCACGCGGCCGCCGAATGCCTCGCCGATCGCCTGGTGGCCGAGGCAGACGCCGAGGATCGGCTTCTTGCCCGCGAATTCGCGCAGCACGTCGAGCGTGATGCCCGCGTGCTGCGGATTGCTCGGGCCGGGCGACAGGCAGATCGCGTCGGGGTTCAGGCGCGCGATGTCGTCGAGCGTGATTTCGTCGTTGCGGTAGGTACGCACGTCCTCGCCGAGTTCGCCGAAGTACTGGACCAGGTTGTAGGTAAACGAGTCGTAGTTGTCGATCATGAGCAGCATGGTCAGTCTCCGGTCAGAAGTCGCTATCGAGGCCGTCCTGGACCTGTTCGGCCGCACGCAGCACCGCGCGCGCCTTGTTCTCGGTCTCTTGCCATTCGGATTCGGGCACCGAATCCGCGACGACGCCGGCCGCCGCTTGCACGTACAGGTTGCCGTTGTGGATCAGGCCCGTGCGGATCGCGATCGCCAGATCCATCTCGCCCGAGAACGACAGATAGCCGACCGCACCGCCGTACAGCCCGCGCTTGACCGGCTCGAGCTCGTCGATCAGTTCCATCGCGCGCACCTTCGGCGCGCCGGACAGCGTGCCGGCCGGGAAGGTCGCGCGCAGCACGTCGTAGTTCGTCATGCCGGGCTTCAGCTTGCCTTCGACCGAGCTGACGATGTGCTGCACGTGCGAGTACTTCTCGATGACCATCTGGTCGGTCACCTGCACCGAGCCGATTTCCGCGATGCGGCCGACGTCGTTGCGCGCGAGGTCGATCAGCATCACGTGCTCGGCGATCTCCTTCGGGTCGTTGAGCAGCTCGGTCGCGAGTTCCGCGTCGCGCTCGGGCGTGTTGCCGCGCGGGCGCGTGCCGGCGAGCGGGCGGATCGTGACGATCTGGTCTTCGCCGCGCTTTTCCTGGCGCACCAGGATTTCCGGCGATGCGCCGACCACGTGGAAATCGCCGAAGTTGTAGTAATACATGTACGGCGACGGATTCAGCGAACGCAGCGCGCGGTACAGCGACAGCGGATTGTCGCGGTACGGCTTCGTCAGCCGCTGGCCGACCTGGATCTGCATCAGCTCGCCGGCGGCGATGTATTCCTTGGCCTGGCGCACGGCGGCCAGATAGTCGTCCTTCTTGAATTCACGGAACGTCTCGGTGCGCACGCTCGCCGACGTGACGGGCGGCTGCACGGTCGTGCGCAGGCGCTGCTTCAGTTCGCGCAGGCGCTGTTTCGCCTTCGCGTACGCTTCGGGCTGGCCCGGGTCCGCGTAGATGATCAGGTAGAGCTTGCCGGCGAGGTTGTCGATCACCGCGACTTCCTCGGTCAGCAGCAACTGGATGTCGGGCAGGCCGAGATCGTCGCGCGGCGCGGTGTTCGCGAGCTTCTTCTCGATGTAGCGCACCGCGTCGTAGCCGAAGTAGCCGGCGAGGCCGCCGCAAAAGCGCGGCAGGCCCGGGCGCTGCGCGACCTTGAAGCGCGCCTGGAACGATTCGATGAACTGGAACGGGTCGCCGTCGTGCGTCTCGACGACCTGGCCGTCGCGCACGACTTCCGACACGCCGTTGCGGGTGCGCACCAGCGTGCGGGCGGGCAGGCCGATGAACGAATAGCGGCCGAAGCGTTCGCCGCCGACCACCGATTCGAGCAGGAACGAGTTGGCGCCCGCGCGTTCGGGCTGGGCCAGCTTCAGGTAGAGGGACAGCGGCGTTTCGAGATCGGCGAGGGCTTCCGCGATCAGCGGGATGCGGTTGTAGCCTTCGTTCGCGAGCGATTGGAATTCGAGTTCGGTCATGTTCCGGTCCTGTTCGGGACGAGCGGCGCGTGCGCCAGGGATCACTTGACGCTGCGCGGGTGGCCGTCGGCGAAAGGGCGGTCGATCGAGAAGTGCCTGTTGCCGGCCGGCACTCCGGGCGTGAACGTCGCGAGCCTGCGGCCGGTCCTGAACGCGAGCGTTCGGACGCGGTGGAACTCGAGGTGGTGCGACGGTCGGCGCGCGGATGCGCAGCGAGATAAAAAACGGCGCTGAAGACGTGCTTCAGCGTACCTCATCGAAGAGGTTAGCGCGACCAGCGACGCCAGGGCCAGGCTCCCCGGTCGATGCTGCTCAGACTCCGTTTTTTATTCAGAAACATGCGGATGGAAGAAATAATCAGATGGTTGGCCGGCCGGCGTTGTGCGCGGAAATTGTGCGAGCCGCGACCAGCAACGAATCGACTATACCATCCGAATTTATCGTTTGTATAGCTTTGCCGTGGTTGTAGCCGTACGGCACCGTCAGCGTCGCCATCCCGGCCGCGCGGCCCGCCAGCGCATCGTTTTCCGAGTCGCCGATCGCGACCGCGGCGTCCGGCGCGACGCCGAGCGCGTCGCAGGCCGTCAGCATCGGCAGCGGGTCGGGCTTCTTGCGCGCGACGCTGTCGCCGCCCAGCACGATGCCGAAGCAGCCGGCCAGCCCGTATTGTTCGAGCAGCTCGACCGCGAAGCGGTGCGGCTTGTTCGTCACGCACGCGAGCCGGATGCCGGCCGCGCGCAGTGCATCGAGGCCGGCTGCCACGTCCGGATAGAGGCGCGTGTGGCGGCCGTTGATCTTCGCGTATTCGCTCTGATAGATCGCCAGTGCGTGGTCGAAGCGCGCGTGCGCTTCGTCGGCCGGGAAGCGCGGCTTCAGCACGCTCTGGATCAGGTGTTCGGAGCCCTTGCCGACGTAGCCGATCACTTCGTCGCGCGACGTGGCCGGCCCGCCGAGCTGCGCGAGCATCCCGTTCAGGCCGGCCGTGAAATCGTCGGCGGTATCGACCATCGTGCCGTCGAGGTCGATCAGCGCGGCGTCGATGCGCGGCGCGGCAAAGCGGATCGGGGCCGCGTCCGTGGCGGCCTCGGCCGGCGCGCGGCCGGCGAACGACGAGTCGGCCACGGCGTCAGCTCCGTTCGACGGTCGCGAGCGCCGCGCGCATCTCGTCGATCACCTTGCGGTAGTCGGGCTTGCCGAAGATCGCCGAACCCGCGACGAACGTGTCCGCGCCGGCCGCCGCGATTTCCGCGATGTTGTCGGCCTTCACGCCGCCGTCGACCTCGAGCAGGATCTCGCGGCCCGTGCGCTCGGTGTACGCGTCGATGCGCGCACGCGCCTCGCGCAGCTTGTTCAGCGTTTCCGGAATGAACGACTGGCCGCCGAAGCCGGGGTTCACCGACATCAGCAGCACGAAGTCGAGGCGGTCCATCACGTGGTCGAGGTAGTTCAGCGGCGTGGCCGGATTGAACACGAGACCGGCCTTGCAGCCGTGGTCGCGGATCAGCGACAGCGTGCGGTCGATGTGATCGGAGCCTTCCGGGTGGAAGCTGATCAGGTTCGCGCCGGCCTTCGCGAAATCGGGCACGATCCGGTCGACCGGGCGCACCATCAGGTGCACGTCGATCGGCACCTGCACGTGCGGGCGGATCGCCTCGCAGACGAGCGGGCCGATCGTCAGGTTCGGCACATAATGGTTGTCCATCACGTCGAAGTGAATCCAGTCGGCGCCGGCGGCGACCACGTTGCGGACTTCTTCGCCGAGCCGTGCAAAGTCGGCCGACAGGATGCTGGGAGCGATGCGGAATTGAGTCATGACAGGGGAGCGGGGGACGTTGCGGCGCAAAACCGTCATTCTACCGTCCGGCGACCCGGCGCGCGGCGGCAGGCCGTGCGGTTGCGGCCCGATTGCGCATAGAATGCCGAACCAATGCGGCGCGCCCGCGGCCCGGCCGCTCGAGTCGGCGCGCGCGGTTACCTAGAGCGGACACACCATGAGTCAGTATCAGTTCACCGTTTCGGTGAAAACCAGCTACTTGCCGGAACAATCCGACCCCGATCACCGTCAATACGCATTCGCGTACACGCTGACGATCCGCAATACCGGACAGGTCGCGGCGCAACTGATCGCCCGTCACTGGATCATCACGGACAGCGAGAGCCACGTGCAGGAAGTGAAGGGACTCGGCGTCGTCGGGCACCAGCCGCTGCTGCAGCCGGGCGAGCATTTCGAATACACGAGCTGGGCCGTGATCGCGACGCCGGTCGGCACGATGCGCGGTGCGTACTTCTGCGTGGCGGAAGACGGCGAGCGTTTCGAGGCGCCGGTCGACGAGTTCGCCCTGCACATGCCGCGCACGCTGCATTGAGCGTGCAGTGTGCGACGGGCGTCAGCGCGGCTGGCGGTCGTTGTGGCGGGCCTGCTTCTTTCTGCCCGACGACGTCCACACGACGATGAAGATCAGCAGGGCAAGCGCTACGAAGGCTTCGAGCGCGAAGATGAGCATCGGATATTGGTCGAGAAAATCTGACATGGCGGTTTCCATCAAGAACGGACATTGTATGTGGTTTGGGCCCCGGCTGGCCGGGTGGATGGCCGCCGCCGCGGCGGCGGCGCTGCTCGCGGCGTGCGGTGGTGCGCCGACGCGGACCTCCGCGCTGAAGCCGCCGACCGGCGCGGCGATCGTGCCGGGGCAGGTCGCCGCGAAGCGGCTCACGCCGGTCGCGTGGCAGCAGGTGCCGGGCTGGCAGGACGATTCGTTGATCGGCGCGACGGCCGCGCTGCGGCAGAACTGCGCGCGGCTCGCGCGCCAGCCGGCCTGGGCGCGCGCTTGCGCGGCCGCCGACCGGCTCGACGAACTCGACGTCAGCAGCGCCCGCACTTTCTTCGAAACGTATTTCACGCCGTTCCAGCTCGCGAATACCGACGGTACGCTCGACGGACTCGTGACCGGTTATTACGAGCCGCTGCTGCACGGTTCGCGCGTGCGCCGCGGCCCGTATCAGTACGCGCTCTATCGCTGGCCGGCCGGCTATCGCGCGGGCGCCCCGCTGCCGGCACGCGCGCAGCTCGAGCGCGCCGGCATCCTGAACGGCAACGAACTCGTGTGGGTCGACGATCCGATCGAGGCGTTCTTCCTGCAGGTGCAGGGCTCGGGTCGCGTGCTGCTCGACGACGGTTCGGTGATGCGGGTCGGCTTCGGCGGCACCAACAACCAGCCGTACCGTTCGATCGGCAAGTGGCTGCTCGATCGCGGCGAGCTGACGCCCGCGCAGGCGACGATGCAGGGCATCAAGGCATGGGCGAAGGCGAACCCGACGCGCGTCGACGCGCTGCTCGACACGAATCCGCGCTTCGTGTTCTTCCGCGACATGCCGACCAAGGAAGATGCGCCGCATGGCGGCGCGGACGGTCCGATCGGCGCGCTCGGCGTGCCGCTGACGCCGGAGCGCTCGATTGCGGTCGATCCGTCGTCGATCCCGCTCGGCACGCCGGTGTTTCTGCAGACCACGCGTCCGCTGACGAATACGCCGATGAACCGGCTCGTGTTCGCGCAGGATACGGGCTCGGCGATCAAAGGTGGCGTGCGGGCCGACTATTTCTGGGGGCTCGGCGACGACGCGGGTGATCAGGCTGGCCGGATGAAGCAGGTCGGCCGGATGTGGCTGCTGTTCCCGAATTCGTGATTCGGGATGACGCGGGCTGCACGGAGGAGGCGGTCTGTGCATGAGCCGCGGGGTTCGTGGCGTGTCTCGGGTGCGTGGCGCATGCCGACGGTCTGATCGCGGGTGTGGCCCTGTGATTTAGGTTCGCGTGATGCAGCGATGTCACGTCGAACGACGCTTTGGAATTGAAACAGCCCGATCGGTGTTGGCCGATCGGGCTGTTTCATTTGCCGGCACGGATTCGCCGTTGGGCGACGTACAGGTGGCGAGCGACCCTCAGCCCTTGCGCTTGTCGACGACCCGGCGCGCCTTGCCGACCGACCGCTCGATGCCGTTCACGGGCAGCACGTTGATCACGGCCGTCACGCCGATCAGCGACTTGATGTCGTACGCGAGCGCCTGTTTTGCCACCTGGATCGCCGCGGTGTCGGGCGCGGTTTCCGGGCAGGGTTCGACGTTGAGCGTCAGCACGTCGAGCGGGCCTTCCTTCGTCAGCACGATCTGATAGTGCGGCGCGAGCGCGCGCTGCTTGAGCAACTGTTCCTCGATTTGCGTCGGGAACACGTTGACGCCGCGCACGATCATCATGTCGTCCGACCGGCCGGTGATCTTCTCCATCCGGCGCATCGTCCGGGCGGTGCCCGGCAGCAGGCGCGTGAGGTCGCGCGTGCGATAGCGGATGATCGGCAGCGCTTCCTTCGTCAGCGACGTGAACACGAGCTCGCCGAGTTCGCCGTCCGGGAGCACTTCGCCGGTTTCCGGATCGATGATTTCCGGATAGAAGTGATCTTCCCAGATGGTCGGGCCGTCCTTGGTCTCGACGCATTCGGACGCCACGCCGGGGCCCATCACTTCGGACAGTCCGTAGATGTCGACTGCGTCGATGCCCATCCGCTGTTCGATGGCGACGCGCATGTCGTTGGTCCACGGCTCCGCGCCGAAGATGCCGATGCGCAGCGAGCTTTGCACGGGATCGAGGCCCTGGCGCTCGATCTCGTCGGCGATCGACAGCATGTAGCTCGGCGTGACCATGATGATGTCGGGCCGGAAATCCTGGATCAGCTGTACCTGCTTTTCGGTCTGGCCGCCGCCGAACGGGATCACGGTGAGGCCCGCGCGTTCTGCGCCGTAGTGCGCGCCGAGCCCGCCCGTGAACAGCCCGTAGCCGTAGCTGACGTGCACCTTGTCGCCGCGGCGTGCGCCGGCGGCGCGGATCGAGCGGGCGACGAGATTCGCCCACGTATCGATGTCGGCAGCCGTATAGCCGACGACCGTCGGCTTGCCGGTCGTGCCCGACGACGCGTGGATGCGCGAGATCCGGTCCTGCGGCACCGCGAACATCCCGAACGGATAGCTGTCGCGCAGGTCGCCCTTGGTCGTGAACGGGAAGCGCGACAGGTCGGCGAGCGTCTTCAGGTCGTCCGGATGCACGCCGGCTTCGTCGAACTTGCGGCGATAGACGGGCGAGTGATCATACGCATGCCGGAGCGACCACTTGAGGCGCTCGAGCTGCAGCGCGGTCAGCTCGTCGCGTGAGGCGGTCTCGATCGGCTCGAGCGGTAGCGGGGTAGTCATGCATGTCTCCAGTGTTTGTTATGGGCGAGCCGTCGACGTCAGCGGTCTTCCGGGATGACCGTGCCCTTGATCTGGGCGGATTTGCCGCGAAACATCGCGACCGTGTCGCCTGTCTGGTTCGTGACGCGGATGTCGTAGATGCCGTGGCGGCCGGCGCGCGCCTGCTCGATCGCCTCGGCCGTCAGCACGTCGCCGCCGTGCACGGGGCGCAGGAATTCGATCGAGCAGCCGGCCGCGACCGCACTCAGGTTGTACGAGTTGCACGCGAACGCGAACGTCGAATCGGCGAGCGTGAAGATGATCCCGCCGTGGCAGGTCTGGTGCCCATTCAGGAATTCGGGTCGCACGCGCATCTGCAGGCGGGCGTAGCCCGCGCGTACTTCGGCGATCTCCATGCCGAACGCGCGGCTGCAGGCGTCGGCGTCGTACATGGCCCGCGCGGTCGCGCGGGCGAGCGCATCGGGGGCGAGCGTGGCGGTGGCGTTCGTCATGTCAACGTCCCTCGAAGCGCGGTGCGCGCTTCTCGATGAAGGCCTGCACGCCTTCCGCATAGTCGTGCGACTGGCCGAGCTTGCGCTGCAGGTCGCGTTCCAGGTCGAGCTGCTGATCGAGCGTGTTCGTGACGCTGTCTCGCATCGACTGCTTGATCGATGCGATGGCGAGCGTCGGCTGCTGCGCGAGCTGGGTGGCGAGCTGGCGGGTTGTCGCGACGAGCGCTTCGTCGTCGACCGCACGCCAGATCAGACCCCACTGTTCGGCCTGTTCGGCGCCGAGCTTGTCGCCGGTCAGTGCGAGCCCCAGCGCGCGTGCCATGCCGACGCGTTGCGGCAGGAACCACGTGCCGCCCGAATCGGGCACAAGCCCGATCTTGACGAAGGCCTGGATGAAACTGCTCGAACGGGCGGCAAACACCAGATCGCACGCAAGTGCGAGATTCGCGCCGGCGCCGGCGGCCGTGCCGTTGACGGCCGCGATCACCGGAATCGGCAGACGCTGCAGGCGGCGGATCAGCGGATTGAAATGCTCGTCGATCAGCGTGCCGAGATCGGTGGACGCGCCCGGCGTGAAGTCGAGGTCGGCCAGATCCTGGCCCGCGCAAAAGCCGCGGCCCGCACCCGTCAGAATCAGCGCACGCGCGCTGGTCGCCTCGACTTCATCGAGCGCCGACTGCAGTTCGCGATGCATCGCCCGCGTGAAGCTGTTCAGCTTGTCGGGCCGGTTGAGCGTGATCGTGGCCACGCCCGCGGCCTGATCGATATCCAGCTGGATCGCCTGATAGGACATGCAGTGTCTCCTTCATGACTTCGTTATAGGCGGACGGTGCGTGGGTTACACGCGTTCGATCGCGATCGCGATGCCCTGGCCGACGCCGATGCACATCGTACAGAGCGCGAACCGGCCGCCGGTGCGCTCGAGTTGATGGAGCGCCGTGGTGACGAGCCGGGCGCCCGATGCGCCGAGCGGGTGGCCGAGCGCGATCGCACCGCCGTTCGGGTTCACGCGCGGATCGTCGTCGGCGACGCCGAGCATGCGCAGCACGGCGAGACCTTGCGACGCGAACGCCTCGTTCAGTTCGATCACGTCGAACTGGTCGATGCGCATCCCGAGCTGGTGCAGGAGTTTCTGCGTGGCCGGCGCGGGACCGATGCCCATCACGCGCGGCTCGACGCCGGCGGTCGCCATGCCGACGACGCGCGCGCGGCGGCGCAGGCCATACTGGTCGGCCGCCTGCGCATTGGCGAGCAGCAGCGCGCAGGCGCCGTCGTTCACGCCCGACGCGTTGCCGGCCGTCACCGAGCCGTCCGGGCGCACGACGCCCTTCAGCTTCGCAAGCGCCTCGAGCGACGTTTCGCGCGGATGCTCGTCACGCGACACGACGATGGCATCGCCTTTCTTCTGCGGAATCGTGACCGCGACGATTTCTTCGGCGAGCGTGCCGTCCTGCTGCGCCCGCGCGGCTTTCTGCTGGCTGCGCAGTGCGAACAGGTCCTGATCCGCGCGGCTGATGTCGTAGTCGAGCGCGACGTTCTCGGCCGTCTCCGGCATCGAATCGACGCCATACAGCTGCTTCATCAGCGGATTGACGAAGCGCCAGCCGATCGTCGTGTCGAAGATGTCGGCCTGGCGCGCGAACGCGCTCGCGGCCTTGCCCATCACGAACGGTGCGCGCGTCATGCTCTCGACGCCGCCAGCAATCATCAGACGTGCTTCACCTGCCTTGATCGCGCGCGCGGCCGTGCCGACCGCGTCCATCCCGGAGCCGCACAGCCGGTTCAGCGTCGTGCCGGGCACGGCAGTGGGCAGGCCCGCCAGCAGCGCCGACATGCGTGCCACGTTGCGGTTGTCCTCGCCGGCCTGGTTCGCACAACCGTAGACCACGTCGTCGATCGCCGCCCAGTCAACGTCGCGGTTGCGCTCGATCAGCGCCTTGAGCGGCACCGCGCCGAGGTCGTCGGCACGGACATCTTTCAGGGCGCCGCCGTAGCGGCCGATGGGGGTGCGAATCGCATCGCAGATGTAGGCGTCTGTCATGGGCGTATCGATGAGTGACGAACCCGCCGGGTGGCGGATTCGTTCATGGTAGAGAACATGGCGGCGTTTGCACGTCGGCCAATCGGGTTATGCCGTCTGGCCGGCTTCCGCAGGTACCGCCTTCGGGGCAACATGGACGCGGCTTTGCACCACGCGGAACCGGTTGGCGACGAATGCCGGATCGGCCAGCGCGGCGTTGGCCGCCGGGTTCGCGCCCGTGCCGTGGAAGTCGGAGAACGCGGCTGACTGGTTGACGAATACGCCGCCCGTGAGGTTGATCGACAGCGCGACGCCGCCACGCACCGCCGCGTCGTGCGCGGCATCGACGATCGCGTCGTCGGTGCTGTAGACGGAGAGGGTCAGTGCGCCATGCTCGGCGGCGATTTCACCGGCCAGGTCGAGCGACTGGGCAGTCGAGTCGGTCGAGATCACGAACGAGATCGGGCCGAACCACTCCTGCGTGAATTTCTCGCGGTCGGCCACGTCGAGTTGCAGCACGAGCGGTGTGCGCACGCGCGCATCGGGGAACGCGGGGTGCTGGAGGGTCTGGCTGTCGGCGAGCACGCGGCCGAGCTTGCGTGCGTCGTCGATGCGCGCGGTCACGCCGTCGTTCTGGATCGCGCCGATCAGTTCGACCGAGCGTGCCGGGTCGCCGGTGAGTTTCTGCACGGCAACCGCGATGGCTTGCGCGACTTCGTCGAAGCTCGCGTGGCCGTCGGCCGTCCGGATGCCGTCGCGCGGCACGTAGATGTTCTGCGGTGCGGTGCACATCTGGCCGGAGTACAGCGCCAGCGAGAACGCGATGTTCTTGGCGGCGGCCTTCAGATCGTCGGTCGAGTCGATCACGATCTGGTTGACGCCGGCTTTTTCGGTGTAGACCTGTGCCTGATGGGCATGGCGTTCGAGCCACGTGCCGTTCTGCGTGCTGCCGGTGAAGTCGATCAGCTTGATCTCGGGGCGCAGCGCGAGTTCCTGGACCAGCGCGCCGTCGTTGGGCTCGGTCGCAAGCAGCGTGACGACGTTCGGGTCGAATCCGGCTTCGCGCAGCACGTCGCGGGCGATCCGCACCGTGATGGCGAGCGGCAGGATCGCGCCCGGGTGCGGTTTGACGATCACCGTATTACCGGTTGCCAGGTCGGCGAACAGGCCGGGGTAGCCGTTCCAGGTCGGGAATGTGCAGCAGCCGAGCACGAGGCCCGTGCCGCGCGGCACGATCGTATAGCGCTTGTGCATCGCGAGCGGCGGGTTCTTGCCTTGCGGCTTTTCCCAGTGCGCATCGGCCGGGATGCGGCGCAGCTCGTCCCACGCATAGGCGACCGCTTCGAGGGCGCGGTCCTGCGCGTGTGGGCCGCCGGCCTGGAACGCCATCATGAAGGCTTGCCCGGTGGTGTGCATCACGCTGTAGGCAATTTCGAAGCTTGCGCGGTTCAGGCGCGCCAGGATTTCGAGGCTGACGCCGACCCACGCGCTCGGGCCAGCTTCGCGCCACGTGCGTTGCGCGGCGGCGGCGGCAGCGATCAGTGCGTCGGGCGTCGATTTCGGGTACCGGACGCCCAGCGCGATGCCGTACGGCGAGCGCTCGGCGCCGACCGTTTCACCGGTCGCCGGCTGGTCGAGTACGAAGGTCGTGTCGAGGTGCGACTTGAACGCGGCCTCACCGTCCGCGCTTGCGCTTTCCCCGTACACTTTGGGGCTCGGCATTTCGGCGAACGGGCTCCAGTACCCGCGGCTCTCGATGGCGGCGAGTGCGTGTTTCAGCGTGTCTTCGTGCTTCGTGAACAGGGCATGGGTCATGGCGGCGGCCTGATGAACGTTGAGAGGGATTGGATCGATTAATTAACCGACCGGTTGGTCGGAGAATGGTAGCATCAAACTATTCGCATGTGCGAGGCGTTTCTCATTTCATTGATCGAGGAGAAATAGATGGCTTACGAGAACATCCTGGTGGAGACCCGGGGGCGTGTCGGTCTGGTGACGCTGAACCGTCCGAAGGCGCTGAATGCGCTGAACGATGCTCTGATGGATGAGCTGGGCGCCGCGCTGAAGGCGTTCGATGCGGACGACGACATCGGCGCGATCGTCGTGACCGGGAGCGAAAAGGCGTTCGCGGCCGGTGCGGACATCGGCATGATGGCGACCTACTCCTATATGGATGTCTATCGGGGCGACTACATCACGCGCAACTGGGAGACGGTCCGCGAGATCCGCAAGCCGATCATTGCCGCGGTTTCGGGCTTTGCGCTGGGCGGTGGCTGCGAGCTGGCAATGATGTGCGACATCATTTTCGCGGCGGACACGGCCAAGTTCGGTCAGCCGGAAATCAAGCTGGGCGTCATGCCGGGGGCGGGCGGCACGCAGCGTTTGCCGCGCGCGGTATCGAAGGCGAAGGCGATGGACATGTGCCTGACCGCGCGCTTCATGGACGCTGTCGAAGCGGAGCGTGCCGGGCTCGTGTCACGCGTGCTGCCCGCCGACAAGCTGCTCGACGAGGCGATTGCCGCCGCCACCACGATCGCCGAGTTTTCGTTGCCGGCAGTCATGATGGTCAAGGAGTCGGTGAACCGCGCGTACGAGACGACGCTGGCTGAAGGCGTTCACTTCGAGCGCCGGCTGTTCCATTCGCTGTTCGCAACCGAAGATCAGAAGGAAGGGATGGCGGCATTCGTCGAGAAGCGGAAGCCGGTCTTCAAGCACCGCTGATCGACTGGCGTCGGTCGGGTGTCCGGTGGCTGGCCTGCACCGGTTGTCGGCGTGATCGCCTTGCCCCGTTCATCAAAAGCCTCCGTGCGCGTGAGCGCACGGAGGCTTTTTCAAACTTTCTTCACAAAGCGCTTGCAAGGATGGGGGCAGGTGCTTAGAATCACGCCTCTTTCGCGCCAACGGAAACGCGGCGCGGAGGGAAGGGAAGCAGTGCTGTTGGGGTTCGGAGGTAGCGAGCCTCGGCGGTACGGAAGTTGAGCCCCGCAGTCGCAACGAAGTCGTTCAGAAAGTTGTTGACGAACTGCGAAACACGGTTCATAATCTCGCTTCTCTGCTGCTGAAAACGCAGCGCTGCTGAGGGGTTCAAGATCCCTCGCAGACATGCTCTTTAAAAATTAACAGCCGATAAGTGTGGGCGCTTGATGACA